>NZ_SNUK01000001.1:300000-464415 GCF_012027495.1 Thermococcus sp. JdF3
GAAGTTCTGAAACTCGTCGAAGACCACCACGAGCTTTCTCTCGCGCGAGAATTCGAGGAGGAACTCAACCAGCTCCTCAAGGGATTTGAAGTCCAGCCTCACGTACGAAGGGAGGTAATCGGAAAGCCTTTCCTTCACCTCACGCGAGTATTCCTCAAGGAGGAGTGCCTCGTCCTTCTCACCCACGAAGAGGTAGAGGCCGGATTTATCCTTCAGGAACTCCCTGACAAGGGCGGTCTTCCCGACCCTTCGTCTTCCGTAGATGACGAGGAAGCTCGAACCGGGGAAAGAGTACACCTCGTTGAGCTTTTCAAGCTCGCGCTCCCTGTCGTAGAACATATTACCCACCGGGTATATTACTGAATTGGTAATATTTAAGGGTTGCGGGAAAGGAAAAGAAGGGGTGGACTAAGCCCCCTTCTCCAGCTCGCTCGGGAACTTAATCGCATCGAACGGACACGTCTGGTTGCAGACGCCGCAGCCGGTGCAGAGCAGGTTGTCAATCCTGACCTTGTTCGTCTCCGGGTCGTAGACTAAGGCAGGACAGCCGGTGAGGAGTATGCACGCCTTGCAGCCGGTGCACTTGTCCTCGATGACGAGCGGTATCTCTCCTATCTCCCCGCGCCTTATGACCGGAATGACGCACTCCTGCTTTGCTATTATCACCGCTGGCCCCTCGACCCCCATGGCCTCCTTTATGGCCTCCCTCGTGGCCCTGAGGTCGTAGGGGTCAACGGTCTTGACGTACTTCACTCCCAACGCCTTGACCAGCGCCTCGATGTCAATCTCGTTGAACTTCCTGCCGGTTTCGCTCCCGCCGGTTCCGGGGTGCGGCTGGTGGCCGGTCATGGCCGTTGTCCTGTTGTCGAGTATCATGACGAGAACGTTCAGGTTCTTGTAAACCGCATCAACCAGCGGCTGGATTCCGTTGTGGAAGAAGGTCGAGTCGCCTATCGTGGCGATTATCTTCTTGTCCATCACGACGCTCTGGCCGTTGGCAAGGCTTATGCTCGCGCCCATGACGAACTCGGTCCAGATGGCTTCAAGCGGCGGGAGGAGTGAGAGGGCGTAGCAGCCTATGTCCCCGTGTATCGGAACCGAGTAGCGGCCGAGCCTCAAATCCCTCAGCGCGTCCAGCGCGGCGCGGTAGCTTCCCCTGTGGGGACAGCCCGGGCACATTCCGGGTGGCCTCTTCGGGACAAGGCTTTCGGCGAGCTTTACCTCCTCCGGCTTCTCGTAGGTCTCCCCCTCCTCACCGATGAGCCTCAGGAGTGCGTTCCGGACGAGGCTCGGCGTTAGTTCGCCCTCAAGCGGTAAATGGCCGGTCCTCTTGCCGTAGATGGGCACGTTCAGCCCGGCCTCGTAGGCGGCAATCTTGACTTCCTCCTCAAGGAAGGGCGCACCGTCCTCGATAACTATCGCGAAGTCAACTCCCTTGAGGAACTCCACGACGAGCTTCCTCGGGAGAGGGTGGGGCGTTGAGAGCTTGAGAACCTTGAAGTCGCCGTCGAGCTTGGGCAGAACCTCGCGCACGTAGTTGTACGGCGCCCCCTCGACGATTATTCCAACTCTCCCGTTCCCCTCGACCCGGTTGAATTCCAACGCGTTGAACTCCTCCTCTATCTTAGCCAGCGTCTCGTTGAGCCACCTGTGCCTCTTCCTGTTGCCCTCCATGCTGGCCCTGACGTAGCGCTCTATGTCCTTCTTGAACTTCGGCTCGCGCTCAAGCTCAACGAACTCCCCCACCTCGACGTCGGCCGTCGTGTGGTTCACCCTCGTCGTCGTGCGGAATATTACCGGAACCTTGTAGCGCTCGCTCAGCTCGTAGGCGTAGATTATCAAATCGTGGGCCTCCTGGGGGTCGGCCGGTTCAAGAACCGGGAGGAGTGAGAGCTTGCCGTAGTAGCGGTCGTCCTGCTCCGTCTGGCTGGTGTGTGGGCCCGGGTCGTCGGCAACGAGGATTACGAGGCCGCCTTCAACGCCCGAATAGGCCAGGCTCATGAGGGGATCGGCGGCGACGTTGAGACCGACGCACTTCATTGTGACGAGCGTTCTTAATCCTGTGTAGGCGACTCCGGCGGCTTCCTCCAGGGCAACCTTCTCGTTGGGCGCCCACTCGGCGAAGACCTCCGGCTTCAGATGGGCTATCGTCTCGATAACCTCGGTTGAGGGCGTTCCGGGGTATCCCGTGGCAAAGACAACGCCGCTTTCGAGGGCACCGTAGGCGATGGCCTCGTTACCCATGAGGAGCTTCTTCTCTCGCTTCTTGGCCATGGACTCGACCGTGTCAGAAGGGTAGGTCTTAACTACCTCCATGTCACCACCGCTCAAACTTGTATCGAAGGGTTAAAACTCTACCTTCAGAAAAACCCCGGAAAAAACTGAAGAATCTTCGAAAATCATTATCGTTTTTTCTCGGTTCTTGATAATGGCAGGCCCATTGTGCGTCCGGAAGGAAGTCCCAGTCATGGTTCCGGGTGCGCGCCATTTTATGCCAGCGTGGCTATACCGATCCCTTTCGTCTCCGGTCATCGTAGAAGTACTTGCTGAATACCCTCGCCTGGGCGTCGAGTATTCTCCTGTTCATGAGGCTGCGGACGGCGACGAGGGCTATTATCAGGCCCCCAAAGAGAAGGCCGAGGTATTTTAATGCAACGTATGCCCAGATGCCGATGATCGCAAATATGCCCGCGACTATCATCCCGAAGATGGCAAGCAGTATTTTGTACCCGTACCTCTCCATGAAGAGGTCGAAGTCCACCCGGACCACCGTATGAATTTTATCTAATTCAATGTAAAAACCTTTCGGGAGGCTTAAATACTCCCCCCTATAACTAGGTACGTGGTGAAGATGAAGGTTCGTGAACTTTTGGAGATCCTGGACGAGACGATAGCGACGGTGAGGATAGCCATCGTTTCCAACCAGCAGAGGGCCTTTGAAAGTCCCCACACCAGCTACGAGTTCACTCAGAGGGCGATTGAGCTCCAGGAGGACCTCGACGATCTCCTGAAAGCCAGGGATGCCCTGGCAAAGCTCGACCCGGAGGACGATGTGGAGAACCACTACTCCAGGGAGGAGCTTGGGGAGTTTTTAAAGCTCCTGGAACTTCTCAGAAGCGCTGAACCGCACGCCTTCTAAGCCGGGGTGATGGTATGGACTTCCGGGAGCTTGAGGAAAGGCTCGTGGCCTTCCGAGATGCGAGGAACTGGGCTAAGTACCACGCGCCGAAAAACCTGGCCATATCGGCGGCTGTCGAGCTGGGCGAGCTTCTGGAGCACTTTCAGTGGGAGAGCGATGGGGAGGTCCTCGAAGCGGTGAAAGACCCGGCCAAAAGGGAAGCCATAGCCGACGAAATAGCCGACGTCGTGATTTACCTAACGTTACTAGCCCACGAACTGGGCATAGACCTCGACGAGGCACTTGAGCGGAAGCTGGAGAAGAACGGGGAGAAGTATCCGGTTAAATCCTGAAGGCTTTCCTCAGCCTCTCGACCTCTTCCCCGCTCAGCCTGTTCTTTATCCAGCGCTCCTTCATGCTGAGGTTCTCGTCCTCCAGGTTCAGAACCGCCTTCCTGATCCCTCCCCGGGGGTGAGCACAGTCACCTTCCCGGCGGGGAATCACGTGGAGGTGGAGGTGCTGAACGGTCTGGCCGGCGGCCCTGCCCAGGTTTATTCCGACGTTGAACCCGTCTGGCTTCAGTACCTGTGCCAGCTTCTCCATCGCCAGCTCCATGCCCCTGATCAGAGCGACCTTTTCTTCCTCGCTCAGCTCCCACCAGCTCTCAACGTGCCTCCTTGGAACCACCAGTAGGTGCCCCCTGCTCGCAGGGTAGGAGTCGAGGAGTATTCTAATCAGCTCGTCCTCGTAAAGGATTGTTCCGGGTCTTGCGCTGCAGAACGGGCACTCCATCGCCAACACCAAAGGCTTAAAACCGGTTCGGAATAAAAAGCTCCCGGTGAGTGCGGTGGACGATACCCTAGAGATTATGAGAAAGAGCTACCAGAGGTTCCTGGCCGTTGGGCTCGGTCTCATGCTGATCGCGTTCCTCCTGATGATATGGCAGCCGCTGGGCAGGCAGAACTCGCTGATACTGGCCGTGATAGTCTTCCTGGTGGCGTTTTTGCCGCTGGAGTTCGCACGCAGGATAGCGAGAAAGATGGCCCTCGTGGCTCTGAAGGGTGAATAGAAAAGCTTAATTAGACCGCCCGAGAATTACGGGAAGAGTGTGGAGGAGTGACGATAATCCCTAGAGGTGATGTAAAATGGCGTTTGTACCACCACAGGCAGGTTACGACAGGGCCATTACGGTTTTCAGCCCTGACGGAAGGCTCTTCCAGGTGAACTACGCCCGGGAGGCAGTGAAGAGGGGAGCCACCGCCGTCGGCGTCAAGTGGAAGAACGGCGTCGTCCTCGCGGTGGAGAAGAGGATAACGAGCAAGCTCATCGAGCCGAGCAGCTACGAAAAGATTTTCCAGATCGACGACCACATAGCCGCGGCCCCGAGCGGTATCATAGCCGACGCCCGCGTTCTGGTGGACAGGGCCAGGCTGGAGGCCCAGGTTTACAGGCTCACCTACGGCGAACCCGTTCCGCTCACCGTTCTGGTGAAGAAGATATGCGACCTCAAGCAGGCCCACACCCAGTACGGCGGTGTGAGGCCCTTTGGTGCCGCCCTGCTCATGGCTGGAGTGAACGAGGAGCCAGAGCTCTACGAGACCGACCCGAGCGGGGCTTACTTCGAGTGGAAGGCGGTGGCAATAGGCAGCGGCAGGAACACCGCCATGGCGATCTTCGAGGAGCACTACACCGACGACATAGACATGGGCGGGGCAGTGAAGCTCGCGATAATGGCCCTTGCGAAGACCCTTGAGGAACCGAGTGCCGATGGTATAGAGGTCGCATACATAACCACCGACGACAAGCGCTGGAAGAAGCTCTCCAGGGAGGAGGTCGAGAAGTACCTCTCAGAGATACTGGAAGAGGTCAGGGAAGAGGAAGTCGAGGAGAGGGAAGAGGACTACTCCGAACTTGACCAGAACTACTGAGGTGACGGGCGATGCCCATAAGTGTGGATAAAGCCGTCATCGCCCGTCTGAAGACGCACGGCGAGACGTTTGAGATACTCGTTGACCCCTACCTAGCGAGGGACTTCAAGGAGGGCAGGGACGTCCCGATAGAGGATGTCCTCGCCACCCCTTACGTTTTCAAGGACGCCCACAAGGGCGACAAGGCCAGCGAGCACGAGATGGAGAAGATATTTGGAACCAGCGACCCCTACGAGGTGGCCAAGGTAATCCTCCGCAAGGGAGACGTCCAGCTCACCGCGGAGCAGAGGCGGCAGATGATAGAGGACAAGAGGCGCTACATAGCGACGGTAATACACAGGCATGCGGTTGACCCCAGAACGGGTTTTCCCCACCCCGTTGACAGGATTCTCCGGGCGATGGACGAGGCCGGTGTCCACGTTGACCTGTTCAAGGATGCAGAGGCGCAGGTTCCCGGGGTCATAAAGGCCATAAGGCCGCTCCTCCCGATAAAGATGGAGATGAAGGTCATCGCTGTGAAGGTGCCCGGTGATTACGTCGGAAAGGCCTACGGGGAGATCAGGAAGTTCGGAAAGATAAAGCGTGAGGAGTGGGGAAACGACGGCTCGTGGATGTTCCTCATAGAGATTCCGGGAGGAATTGAGGAGGAGTTTTATGAGAAACTTAACGCCCTCACGAGGGGCGAGGCGGTAACTAAACTGATAGAGAGGAAGGGACTATGAGGCGGATTTTTGTAAAGAGTAGGGAACTTGTGGTCCCGGGCACTTTACTTGCCCAGGGGCCGTTTAAGAACGGAAGAGGGACCTTCAGGGAAGGCAACAGGATATACTCCACCGTCGTGGGGCTCGTTGAGATAAGGGGCGACACTATACGCGTTATCTCGCTCGAGGGGCCGTACATACCCGAGGTCGGCGACAACGTCATAGGGAAGATAGTGGACGTCAGGTTCTCCAACTGGACGGTTGACATAGGCGCCCCGTATCAGGCGGGCCTCCGCGTTCAGGACGCCACGGAGGAGCGCATCGACCTCGCAAAGACGGACCTGCGCAGGATATTCGACATAGGTGACATAATCTACGCCAGGATAAAGGCGTACAACGAGATAAATCAGATAGACCTCACCACGAAGGGCATGCCCTTCAGGGGCGGTCCCCTGCGCGGGGGGCAGATAGTGGAGATAACCCCCTCCAAGGTGCCCAGGCTCATAGGTAAGGGCGGTTCGATGATAAACCTCATCAAGAAGCTGACCGGCACGAGGATAATCGTCGGCCAGAACGGCTGGGTGTGGGTCAGCGGAAAGAACGAGGAACTCGAAAAGCTGGCCATCGATGCCATCCTCAAGGTGAACAGGGAGAGCCACACTCAGGGACTGACCGATAGGGTCAAGGAGCTTCTCATGACCCGGCTCCAGGAGCTCAAGGAGCGGGGAGTTATTGAGGAGATACCGCAGATTGAGGAACCAACCGCTGGAAAGGGTGAGGGAGAATGATGGGCAAGCCCGAGGATTTAAAGCTCATAGATGAGAACGGAAAGAGAGTCGATGGGAGAAAGAAGTACGAATTGAGACCCATTAAAATGGAAGTTGGTGTTCTGAAGAACGCTGATGGCTCCGCCTACGTTGAGTGGGGTAAGAACAAGATTCTGGCCGCGGTCTACGGGCCGAGGGAGATTCACCCCAAGCACCTTCAGAGGCCGGACAGGGCCATCCTGCGCGTCCGCTACAACATGGCACCCTTCAGCGTCGAGGAGAGGAAGAAGCCCGGCCCGGACAGGAGAAGCGTTGAGATAAGCAAGGTCATAAGGGGCGCCCTTGAGCCGGCGCTCATACTCGAGATGTTCCCCAGGACCTCCATAGACCTGTTCATTGAGGTTCTCCAGGCCGATGCGGGAACGCGCGTCGCTGGAATAACCGCAGCCTCACTCGCCCTCGCCGACGCGGGTGTGCCGATGAGGGACCTCGTTGCCGCCTGCGCCGCGGGCAAGATAGAGGGCGAGATAGTGCTCGACCTCAACAAGGACGAGGACAACTACGGTGAGGCCGACGTTCCGGTGGCGATAATGCCGCTCAAGAACGACATCACCCTTCTACAGATGGACGGGTACCTCACGAAGGATGAGTTCGTCGAGGCCGTGAGGCTCGCCATCAAGGGTGCCAAGGCGGTCTATCAGAAGCAGCGCGAGGCGCTTAAGGTCAAGTATCTCAAAATAGCCGAGGAGGTCGGTGGAGGTGAGTGAGATGGAGATAATGGCGGGCATAATGCGCGACCACATCCTCGCGCTCCTCAAGGAAGGCAAGCGCGTGGACGGCCGCGGCCTTGAAGACTACAGGGACCTCGAAATCAAGGTCAACGTCATCGAGAAGGCCGAGGGCTCCGCATGGGTCAGGCTCGGCAACACCCAGGTCCTCGTGGGCGTGAAGGTCGACATGGGAGAGCCCTTCCCCGACCTCCCGGACAGGGGCGTCATAACGACCAACGTGGAGCTCGTCCCCCTTGCCTCCCCGAGCTTTGAGCCCGGTCCGCCGGACGAGAACGCCATAGAACTCGCCCGTGTGGTTGACAGGGGTATAAGGGAGAGCCAGGCAGTCGAGCTTGAGAAGCTCGTCATAGTTCCAGGCAAGCTCGTCCGCGTCGTTTTCATAGACGTCCACGTCCTCGACCACGACGGCAACCTCCTCGACGCGAGCGGCATCGGCGCGATAGCGGCCCTGCTCAGCACCAGGATGCCGAAGGTGGTCTACAACGAGGAGACCGACGAGGTCGAGGTTCTCGACGAGTACGAGCCCCTTCCGGTCAGGAGGATACCGATACCGGTTACCATGGCCAAGATCGGTCCGAACATCCTCGTTGACCCTAACCTCGACGAGGAGCGCGTCATGGACGGCAGGATAATCGTGACCACCGACGAAAACGCCATGATATCCTCCGTCCAGAAGAGTGAGGGCGGTTCGTTCAAGCTCGAGGAGGTCATGTATGCGGTTGACACCGCGATAAAGAAGGCCGCCGAGATACGGGAGAAGGTTCTTGAGGCCGTTAAGGCCGAGTGACCTTTTCCCCTCTGGTGATTTTTATGGACCTTGTGGACGCCATCGCAGTGGCCGTGATGGTTCTTTTCACGCTCCAGTTTCTTGGACTGGCGGTTAGGGGCGGCTCAAAAAAGGAGCTCTTTCTGACCCTTGCGCTGTGGTCCATGAGCCTCGGTGTCTGGGTCATCTACAGCGCCTCCGTTGAGTGGGGATGGGACTTCTACGCGTACGTATCCCTGATGTTCGCCGCGGTCACGTTCCTCCTGAGCGTTTTTGGACTTTATCGGCTGCGTGAGGAGGAAGGACTGGGCGAATTTCAGAAAGAGATATAAACACAAATGCCCAAAATAATCCAGCCTTATGATTAATTGGGGGGAACGGTTATGGGATTGTTTGACAGCCTTAAGAAGAAGGACGAAAAGCCCAAGCCCAAGAAGAAGCCGCCGGCGGCGGTTAAGAAGAGTGTTACCGCTCCCAGGCGTGACATCGATGTCGTTCCTCTTGAGGAGGATGTTATTGCTAAGGAGATAGTCAAGCCCCAGATCAGGTACCTCAAGAAGATCGTCGTCACCAGCTACGCCGATCTTGAGAGGATATCCGAGGAGCTCCAGAACGGCAACATAGTTCTCGTTGACCTCACCCCGCTCGAGGTCAAGCCGGAGGTTCTTGAGAAGGTCGCGGAGCAGCTTAAGGGGATGGTCGGGGCCCTCGGCGGCCAGGCCGCTAAAATATGCAAGCACGAAATAAAGCTCATTCTCGTCCCGTCGGACATCAAGATCGCCAAGTGATTTCCTTTTTGGCCCTTTCTATCTCTGCCTACCATGGATTTATAAAGGGGTCGGTCCCTCTATTCTCCGGTGGTGTGAGATGACGGAAGGTGAGAAACCCAGGGTCGATGTGGGAGAGGCGGATGATATCCAGGTCATCTCTCTTGGGGACTGTCCGATCTGCGGCGGCAAGGGCACGCTCAAGGCCATGCAGTACATCCACGAAATACCCTACTTCGGCAGGGTCATGGAAAGCACGATATTCTGTGAGAAGTGCGGCTACAGGAACGCTGACGTTGTGATGCTGGAGGACAGGCCCCCGAAGCTCTACACGGTTCGCGTTGAGGAGGAGAAGGACCTCTTCACCCGCGTCGTCAGGAGCAAGAGCGGTACAATCGAGCTGGACGAGATTGGTGTCAAGATTGAGCCCGGCCCCGCGGCGGAGGGCTTCGTCAGTAACGTGGAGGGCGTTCTCGAGCGCGTTCGCGAGACCCTCCTCATGGCGAGGGAGTTCAAAAAGCAGGAGGGCGACGAGGAAGCGGTGCGCAGGGCGGACGAGGTGCTCGAGTACATCAACGCCGTTAAGGACGGCAAAAAGCCTCTGACGGTCAGGATAATGGATCCCCTCGGCAACAGCGCCCTCATCGGTGAGAAGGTGAAGAGCCGCCTGCTGACGCAGGAGGAAATCAATAGCCTCAGCCTCGGTCCCTACGTCACGGTCGAGCCCGAGGCTGGAGAGGACACCCCAGAGGAGAGCCCCGAAGGCGGCTCTTAGAGATAGACTGCCTCCCTCGACAGGAGGTCCTCGATAAGATCCTTTACCCACGCCTTTCGGCTTTTTCTTGAGAGGTGGATTATGCCCTCAACCTGAACCCCGTAGCGCTCCCTCATCTCCTCCCTGCTCATGGGCTCCTTAAAGAGGAACGGCCTCTCTATCGTGAAGGCATAGCCGTATCTCCTGATATACTGCCCCAGCCAGCGCTTTCCGTTTTCTCCGTGAACCAGGGTTAAACCGCTGGTCTCCCCGGTCATCTCCCACAGCGTGTCCAGGTCAGCCCTTATGACCTCCCCGACTTCGAAGCCCCCCGCAATGGTGCCCCTTCTTGTCAGGGTCTGTTCCTCGTGGAGGCCGAGCCTTCTCAGCGTGTCCCTGAGCTCGTAGGGGTTCCCCCTCGCCACGTAGAGAAAGACGGTGTCTCCCTCCCTGAACGCCCTGCTCTTCCTGAGCTCCACCGTTTTCAGTCCCCGAAATATCAGCTCCGCGTAGACCTGGTGGAGCGCTATCACGTGCTCCATGGTCTCACCGCCCGTTCTTGGGAAGAAAGCTTAAAAGGTTTGAGCAGGGCTTACTCTTTGGTGAAGTTAATGGGGTCAGAAGACTGAGGACCTTTCGGAAGGGCTACGCGTTCCTCCTTGTCGCTCTGTAATGGACTTTCTGGGGACCTTCCTGCTGGCCCCGGGCTTTGGGCTTTTCTCCTCTTCGATGGAGAGATGCCCTGTTATACTGGATGGCGGTGAATACAGGCTCTCGGCTGGAAAGAGGGGCTCCGTCTATGAGATGACGGTGCTGAGGGACGGTTCGCCTCTGTGGGGGAATGTCCTCGATTACGTCAGGCTTGGTGAGCTGGCCCTGGATACAGGAAGTGATTGGGTGGCAGTGGTCTCCAGGGAGAAAGAGGGGGAAGTCCCCTAAACCTTCAGTGCCGCCTTTATGATGTCGCTTACCACGCCGCTTGCCGTCTCCTTCAATCCCGCCCCTGCCCCCTTGATGACCAGCTCGCCGAGCAGGTCGGTTCTTATTACTGCGGCGTTCTCGTGGCTCTCAACTGCGAGGGGGCTTCCGGGCGGTACCTCCCGCGGCTCGACGACGACCCTTCCCCTCTCCACGGCGGCAACGAGCCTTATCGTCCTTCCGCGCTCCCGGGCCCTCCTCACCTCCCCGGATGTGACCTCCGCTATTCCCTTGACCGCTATATCGTCAAATGTTATCGGGTGGAATGCGAGACAGTGGAGGATTGTTGCCTTGTAGCCCGCGTCGATACCCAGGACATCGCCGCTTGGGTCTCTTTCAGCTATTCCGAGCCTTTGGGCAGTTTTTAGGGCCCTCTCGAAGTCCTGCCCCATCTCCATCTGGCTCAGAATGAAGGTCGTGGTGGCGTTGAGCACCGCCTCCATGCCTTCAATTGAGTCTGCGAGGATGCCCTCGCGCAGGAGGGTGATGATCGGCGTGCCCGCCATCACGGTGGCCTCGAAGAGGTACGGAAGGTCTCTTTTCTCGGCTTCCCCGATGAGGTCGGCGTAGTGAAAGGCCAGGGGCGGCTTGTTGCTCGTAACAATCCCTCTGCCATCCCTGAGTGCCGCCAGATGCCACTCGTGGGCGTTTTTGTCGTTGGTCACGTCCACGATTATGTCGGCATCTATTTCCCTCACGGCCTCCTTTGGTGTGAGGCTGTAAACCTCGTAGTCGTTGGTCCAGGAGGAGAGCTTTCCGAAGGTCTCCTTAACCGCGAGGACCTCGCGCAGATCCATCCCCTCGGGAAGCCACACCACCCCGCTCGTGTCCGCTACGCTCACGACCCTGAACTTCAGCCGGTACCTCTCGCGGAAGAACGCCTCCCTGCTGAGGAGAACGCGCGCGACTGCCCGTCCGACGTTCCCAAAACCGAAGAGCGAGAGCTTCACCTCTCTCACGCGCATCACCGTAAGAAGAGGGAGAAAAGGGGCTTAAATCCTTTCACTTGTTGAGGATCACTTTTATGATGTCCATGTCCCTGACGATGCCGACGAGCTCGCCCTCGCCCCGGATGACGGGCAGCTGCTCTATCTCGTACTTGACCATCTTCTGGGCGACGTCGTAGATGCTCATGTGCGGTGTCGCAACGACCAGCTCGCGGTTCATTATGTCCTCAACGGGCTTCTTCGGCAGCTGGAGCTCGGCCTTCTCGAAGAGGAGCGTCGGGTTGCTCTCGAGTATCCAGTCCTCCTCGCTCGAGGCGGAGAGGGCGGTGCTCTTCATGACGCGGATAACCTCGCTGTCCTTGAGGATGTCCGTCTCGTCCACCATTCCAACCAGGTTGCCTTCGTCGTCGATGACAGGGATGGCCATGGCGTTGCACAGGAGGAGGGCCTTGAGGGCGGCCTTGAGCGGTGTTCCCCTCCAGACAACACCCACGTTCTTCTGGTAGTAGTCCTCTATCGTCACGTTCTTCAGCTTCTCGTTCTTGGCGAGGTATCTGCGCACTATGTCGCCGACTGTTAGAACGCCTATAACCCTGTTCTCCTCATCAACGACGACGACACGCCTGTAGTCCATCTCCAGCATCGCCCTGACGGCCTTTTTGAGGTCGTCGTTGGGTTTGACTGCCGGCACGTCCCTCTTAACCAGCATTGCGAGCTGCTCCTCATCGGGGTGAAGCAGAACCCGCTTTATACTTATGATCCCAACGAGGGCCTTGGTGTTCTTGTTGATTACGGGAAATGACCTTACCTTATGCTTTCTGAAGAGCTCGAGGGCGTATTCCCTCGTGGCTGGAAGCTCTATAACCACCGGCTCCGAAGTCATCAAAGTCTTCACACGCATTTCCTTCACCACCGCTTTAAGTTAAAGCGCCCTCCTCCTATTTTAAGCTTTTCATTCAAAAATTGACAAAAAAGTGGGGGAGGGGTCTCAACCCGCCAGAACTGATAGGAAAACACCCGCAGCGACGGCGGTTCCTATAACGCCGGCAACGTTCGGCCCCATGGCGTGCATGAGGATGAAGTTGCCCGGGTCTTCCTCACTGGCCATCCTCTGGACGACGCGGGCGCTCATCGGGACCGCTGAAACGCCAGCCGCCCCTATCATCGGGTTTATCCTTCCTCCGGAGAGCTTCATCATGAGCTTTCCGAAGAGCACACCGCCGGCGGTGGCGCTGGCGAAGGCAACGATACCGAGGCCGAGGATCATCAGGGTCTCCTGTGTGAGGAAGCTGTCGGCCCTCATAGTCGAACCGACGCCGAGGCCGAGGAAGATGGTGACGATGTTCATGAGCTCCTCCTGGGCTGCCCTGCTGAGCCTCTCGACGACGCCGCTCTCACGGAAGAGGTTGCCTATCATGAGCATTCCAACGAGCGGGGCGGCGCTCGGAACGAGGAGGCCGATGACGATCATGCTGATTATGGGAAGATTATCTTCTCCCTCTTGGACACGGGCCTGAGCTGCTCCATGCGTATCTTTCTCTCCTCCCTGCTCGTGAGGGCCCTTATGATCGGCGGCTGAATCAGCGGGACCAGACTCATGTAGGAATAGGCCGCCACCGCCGTCGCTCCCAGTATCTCGGGCGCGAGCTTCGTGGTGAGGTATATCGTCGTCGGCCCGTCGGCGCCACCGATGATTCCTATGCTCGCCGCCTGGTGCAGGTTAAAGCCGAGGGCCAGAGCTGTGAGCATCGCTATGAACACGCCTATCTGCGCCGCCGCGCCCATGAGCGCCGTCTTCGGGTCGGCTATCATCGGCCCGAAGTCGGTCATGGCTCCCAGACCGAAGAATATCAGGAGCGGCACTATCTCCGTCCTGATGAGGGTGTAGTAGATTATGTCGAAGATGCCTGGAGGTCCGTACTGCTGGTTGAGGTAGCTCAGCGTTGCGAAGATGTTGTCCGCTATGCCCTCGGGCAGGTTAGGTGCTATGGGCCAGTTGGCCAGGTGGCCGAGCGGGATGTTCACCAGCACGGCGCTTATGCCTATCGGTAGGAGCAGGAGGGGCTCCATCTCGTAGCGTATGGCCAGGTAAACGAGGGCAAGGCCAACCGCTATCATCACCACGTTGCCCCAGCTGAGGTTGAGCAGCCCCATTCCCTGGAAGAACGCTATTATCGATTCCACCAGTCCCGCCATCTGTCCTCACCCGAGTTCTATCAGTGCCTGTCCGGTGTCCACGGTGTCGCCTTCCTTGACGAGGATCTTCTTAACCACTCCGTCCTTTGGTGCCGGAATTTCGTTCTCCATCTTCATTGCTTCTAGGACGAGGAGGCCCTGTCCGGTCTTAACCTCTTCGCCCTCTTTCACGAGTATTCTCAAAATTTTGCCCGGCATTGGGGCCGTCACGGCACCCTCCCCGGCGGGAGCGGGAGTCGGAGCCGCAGGGGCAACCGGAGCCGGAGCGGGGGCGGCCGTGGGAGCGGGAACGCTCGGGGCACTAGGGGCGCTCGCGGCGGGAACCGCGCTCAGGGCACCCACGTCGATTCCAAGCCCCTTCGCTTCAACGGTGTACTCCCTGTCATCAAAGGCGACCTTAAAGCGGCCGCCTCCGAGTTCCTCAACCTCAACCTCGTATTCAACACCATCGACGATGACCTTAACCTTCGCCATCTTCACCACTTCCCAATTTCATAGTTGAAGTCCTCAACTTCCTCCATCTGGCTCTGGACGCCGTAGAGGCGCCAGGCGTCTGAAACCTTTCTCCTGAATGGCAGGGGCCTGAGCTGGGCGGCCTTCTCGGCGGTGTACGCGAGAACCGCGGCGGTTACAACCGCGAGGTCCCTCGGCGGTATGGCGGGCTTCTCCTCCCTGGCCGCGGCGGTCGGCGCGGGGGCGGCGGGTGCCCCTGAGGGGGCCTCCTTCTCGACGAGTCTTCTCTCGCTCCAGCCAACCGCGTAGAGAACCACCGCCAGTACACTGAGCACCATGAAGACTATGGTAACTCCCAGCACCGTCAGGTTCAGGCCCTCCATGAACTCGCTCATTACCACCATGCTAACACCTCACAGGGGTATGTTGCCGTGCTTCTTCGGCGGCAGCTTGACGCGCTTGCTCTCGAGGGCCTCGAGTGCGAGGATTATCTTCGCCCTCGTCTCCGCGGGGTCTATGACGTCGTCGATGTAGCCCCTCGCGGCGGCGACGTACGGGTTGGCGAACTTCTCCCTGTACTCGGCTATCTTCTTCTGCCTCACTTCCTCCGGGTTTTCTGCCGCCGCTATGTCCTTCCTGAAGATGATGTTGGCCGCTCCTTCCGGTCCCATGACGGCTATCTCTGCGGTCGGCCAGGCAAAGACGAAGTCCGCGCCCAGGTGCTTGCTTCCCATGGCGAGGTAGGCACCGCCGTAGGCCTTCCTGAGGACGATGGTGACGAGCGGAACGGTCGCCTCTGCGTAGGCGTAGAGTATCTTCGCTCCGTGTCTGATGATTCCGCCGTACTCCTGCTGGGTTCCCGGCAGGTAGCCGGGGACATCGACGAGGGTAACTATCGGGATGTTGAAGGCGTCGCAGGTTCTCACGAAGCGGGCAATCTTGTCGGAGCTGTCGATGTCGAGAACGCCCGCGAAGTGTATCGGATTGTTGGCCACTATACCGACGGTCTGGCCGTTCATCCTTCCGAAGCCGACGACCGCATTCGGGGCGAAGTACGGGAGTATCTCAAGGAAGTCGGGGTTGCCGTTCTCGTCCCTGTCAACTATCTCGTAGATGACCCCCCTCACGTCGTAGCCCTTGTTCGGGTCGTCGGGAACTATGGAGTAGAGGTTCTCGGTCTTCCTGAAGGGCAGGTCGTTCGTCTTGACGCGCGGCGGCTTCTCCATGTTGTTGGAGGGCAGGTAGCTCACGAGGCGCCTTATAAGCGCCAGAACCTCCTCATCGCTCTTGCCTACGAGGTGAGCCTGTCCTGCCCTCTGGGCGTGCACCATCGCCCCACCGAGCTGGGTCGGGGTGACCTCGACGCCGGTGACTGCCTTAACGACCTGCGGCCCGGTGATGAACATGAAGCTCGCCGGGTTGTCCACCATGAGGATGAAGTCTCCTATCGCCGGGCTGTAAACGGCTCCACCGGCGCAGGGTCCCATGATGGCTGTGATCTGCGGAACAACACCGCTGAGAATCGTGTTCATCTTGAATATCTCACCGTAGCCCTTGAGCGAATCAACGCCCTCCTGAATCCTGGCACCACCGGAGTCGTTGAGGCCTATCACAGGCGCTCCCGCCTCGAGTGCCAGCTCCATGACGCGCTTTATCTTCGCCGCGTGCATCTCACCGAGCGAGCCGCCCATGACGGTGAAATCCTGAGCGAACACGAAAACGAGTCTTCCGTCGATGGTTCCGTAGCCGGTGATGACGCCGTCGGCGGGCAGCTCCTTCTTATCGAGGCCGAACTCCGTTCCGCGGTGCCTGACGAAGGCACCTATCTCGACGAAGCTTCCGGGATCCAGGAGCTTCTCAATCCTCTCGCGGGCGGTCAGCTTGCCCTTGGCGTGCTGCTTTTCAACGGCAGCCTCTCCGCCCATCTCAAGAACCTTTCTCTTCCTCTCATACAGCTCGTTGACCTTTTCCTCCATGCTCATGAGAACTCCCCCTGATGGCTTGGGTGCCCGGCACTTGTAGTTTGTAAAGTTTAAAAGGGTTTTCAAAACCGTTAGGCCTTCCAAAGAAGAAATGTGTACAATCGTACAAAAATTGGGTGAAAAAAGGTTCAGAGGTGCTGTATCGGCGTCTCGGCACCGCATGCCTCACACTTGAGGAAGTGGAAGCGGCCCTTCTTGATGATCTTGGTGTCCGGCGAACCGCAGACCGGGCAGATGACGTAGTCCCTGAGGTACTTCTTCATCTTGTTCGCTATGAGGTACGGTGTGAAGCGTCCCTGGAGGATCACGCGTCTGCCTTCGAGCGTTCCGGCCGTTGCCACCTCGCGCAGGATGAACTTGAGCAGGTGGTTGGGGTCGCGGTTCATGGCCTCGGCTATGTCCACGAAGTTCTCGATTATAGTCCTGTTTCCGGCTATTGTGACGGCCGCCGCGGGCACCTCGAAACGGGAAGTGTGATGCTTGACGTTCTCGGGGAGCTCCTCGTAAGCCTTATCGAGTAAACCTTCGAAATCGTAAAAGTCAACCTTCTTTTCGCTCATGCTCTCACCTCCATCTTAACTATCCGAAGGCGTTTATAACCTTTTGGCGTGGGACGAGAAATGGGAATTGAAAAGCGGGGCGGGGGGAGGGTTCAGAGGACGCGGTAGAACCCTGCCCGCGGCTCGTATATCCTGGCATCGCGCTTGAGGTCGTTCAGAAGCTTCCTCACGTCGTTCTCCGAGCCTATGCCGGCCTGCTTCGCCGCCTCGAGGACCCTGTCCTCCGGCGCCCCGAACTCTCCCTCGCTCTCAAGATTCTTTATGATGTCCATGAGCCTGTCGATCTTGTTTATCTTCTTGGAGCTCTTGCCGACCTCCAGTATTGAGATATCGAGCGTTCCCTCCTCGTCGGTGGCTATCTTTCGTATCATTTCCTCGATTATCTTTATCGCGGCCTTGGCGTCCTCCCTCGTCACGGTCTCGCTCAGACGCATCCTCGCGTGGGCCTCGCTCAGACGTATGAGGGCCTCCAGCTGCCTCGCCGTAACCGGAATCGGCTGAACGCCCTCCTCCTCGCCGGAGCGCTTGAAGCCCTTCCTCATCCTGACGTAGTAGCGCTTTATCTCATCCATCGCCTCCCTGCTGAGAACGGGGTGGACGTTCTTCCTCGCGTAGGCTATGTACTTCTTGAGCAGGTCGTAGGGTATCTTCGGCGTCACGACCTCGGCCTCTCCCCTGCGGACCTTGAGTATATGCTCCGCTATGCTCGCGTCGACTTTCTCGTCCGGCTCGTCCAGGAGGAGGAAGATTAGGTCGAAACGGCTCAGCAGTGTGGGTGGAAGGTCGAGCTGCTCGGGGAGGCTCTTGTGGCGGTTGAAGCGGCCGTACTTGGGGTTCGCGGCAGCGATAACCGTCGTTCTGGAGTTCAGGGTCGCCGTTATTCCGGCCTTGGAGATGCTTATCGTGTTGTGGAGAACCAGACCGTGGGAGACGAATAGGTGGTAAGGCTCGACGGTTACGTCGTAGACCCACTTCCAGCGGTCGTTGGGAACCTCCTTGACCTTGGTGACCATCAGGAAGTTCACGTTGCCGTTCCAGTACTCCATGAACCTCTCCAGATGCCCTTTGACCCCTCCGACCAGGTTCTTTACGAGGAGCCTTATGGTTGAGACCGCCCACCTGTCGCCCATCATGGCCCTCTTTTTGAGGTGACTGGCGGTTACCCCTGTGATGGCGTAAACCCTGCTCCTGGGCAGAAGTTCAACGGCCTCCGCCGGGTCGCTCTCGGCGAGGCTCTCCAGCAGGGTGATCCTCTCCATGACCCTGTTGAGGTACGGCCTGAGAACTTTCTCCCCGACCAGCGGCCGTGAGAGCTTTGCCCGTTCCTCCGGCAGCTGAACGACCCCGAGAACCCTCGCGGCCTTCTTGAGATGGCTCACTATTTCCTTTGGAAACCTTCTCTCGGAGATTTCAACAACGTACCTTCCGGCGACGCGCTTTACCCTCGAGACCGTTCCCAGGGAGTAGAGGTAGTCCTGGCGGTCCTCAGCGGTTTCACGCTCTTTGAAACGGCTCCCTTCCACCTCGGGCAGTTCCAGCGGATACCTCGAAACGCCGAGAACGATATCGCGGATTTCAATTTTCGCGGCCGGCTTCTCCTTTATCTCTCCGTCCTCCCACACCATTATCGGGTGCTCGGGGGTTACCGTTATCTCCCTGCCGTTGGAGAAGCGGAGCCTTATGAACTTCTCCGGGGCTTTGTGCCTGCTCACGCGGTCGGCTTTGACCTTCACTATTTCCTTCCTCTCAAGGTCGTAGGCGAGGAGGTAGATATCATCAACGGGCAGGATCTCGGTCCTTCTGCCGATTATCACTCTATCGTGGTTGGCCTCGATGAGCGAATCCACCAGCTCGCCTATCCTGACCTTCCTTCCGTCGGCTAAGAGAAGCTCGAAGTCGTGGTGGTAGCTCTGCTGCTCAAGCGCCTCGTGTATCGCGCTCCTGTCGCGGTCACTCATTTTGTCGAACTCGTCGATCAGTGCGAACCCGCCATCTGCCAGAACAAGAACACCCGCTTCGAGAACCCACGATCCGGTGAACTCGTCGCGGACGGCTGCGGCCGTGTTGTGGACGACGAAGCCGTTGGCGATGAAGCTGTGGGAGCCCTCGACGGTGAGGTCGTAGACGTGGTCGTAGGGCGAGGGTATGAACTCGGTGGTAACTTCAACCGGTCCGTTCTCCGTGATTACCACTCCGCTTATCTCTTCTGCTTTTTTCCAGCCGTCTGGAGTTAACAGCCGGGTTTCGGGCGTTACTATGATTCTACGGCCGTTTTTGGCATTTATGCGAACCAGTTTCTCCGGAGCCTTCAGTTTCCACAGGCGAAGGATTCTTCGCTTCCCGTCTTTGGTCTTTATGGTGAGTCCAAGGCGTTCGGCATCAACGCTTTCGTGATCCTCAACTGCTCCGGGTATAACCTTATCCACCAAGAACCCAATTTTCATGACTCCCATGTTGGTCTCAATAATCGAATCCGGCGCAACGCAGAGACCGGCCGCCGAACTACTCTTCCCACTCGTGTAAATTGCCCTCGGCGCTAAATTGGCGACATAACGGAGGATCTGGCTGTTGTGGACGAAGATGTCGTTGGCTATGAAGTTGTGGTGCTCGGGAACCTGGAGATCATAAACCCAGGGATGCTCTGGGTTGTACTCTTCGATTTCAACGACCCTGTCCCAGAAAATGTCCGACTCCTTGAGGAGCTCCCTAAGGTTTTCATCATCAGTCTCGGGGATTATAATCGGTTCGCTACCCTTCCTCGGCGTTGCGATGAAATCTCCAATCTTCAGCTCTTCCGCTTTCCTCGTCCTGAACTGTCCGTCCTCGAAGGTGAAAAACGGGTGGGTGGGTGTTACCCTTATCTCCCTCCCGCTCGCCGTCCTTATGCGGTACATCCGTTCGGGAGCGGTCCTCTTCCAGGCGATGTTGGCTCTAACCTTTCTGACCTTCAGTGTTTTAGCGTCGAGAGCGTACAGCTCAAGGTCAATTGGGGCGTAGAAGCCGTCGTCAACTTTTTTGAGGTTTCCTTCAGTCTTGGCCTTTTCTATGGCTTCATTAACTATCTCACCTACCTCTCTCAGACTTCCATCGGCAAGGATGACCTTTGTGTGGTAGTCAACACATTTTGCAACACCAGGATCTCCGACCAGCAGAACGTGGCTCTCTCCCCTTAGCTTCGTTCCATCGGGGAGCGTTCTCTGCACGCCGCCGAAGAGAGCGAGCGCTATGCCCTTCTTAACTGTCTTGTGGCCCCATATGGCAGGGGCTATGGAGTCAACGATGGCATCGACGATGTCCTTTCTCCTGGCCAGCTCGCGTATCTTCTGTTCGTCCTCAGGTGAGATTTCAAGCTCCTCTATCTCCTTGCTGAGCTGTTCTATGTGGTTCACCTCGAGAACCTTCTTGAATATCGGCCTCTTGTCCTTCTGCTCCAGGATAACGCGCAGGATTCCGGTAACTAAAACCCTGTCACCCGGCAGGGCCGTGTCCACCATGTCGTCGAGCAAGATCGCATCAACGAAGCGTGGCATCTGGCCTCCTTTGAGGCTCTCGGGCCTGTCCTGAAGACGGAAGCTCTGGAAGTTTATGAAACGGCTCTTCTCGACGTCGAGGTCAACGTTTCTGGAGCCGCAGGCGTCGCACTTGCTCGGCTTGACGATGTTCTCGTAGGGCCTCTGGAGACGGACCATCTCGTTGCCGCAGTCCTTGCAGACAAATACAGCCTTCTCAACGAAGGGCTTGACCTCACTCACACGTGTGATGATTCCGTCAACCTGGATGAGCCTGTTTATGTGCTCGCTCCCAAGCTCCTTGACGAGGAGCGTCTTGGGGAGGTTGTAGAACCTCGCATGGGCGGTAAACTCCTCCTTCTTCTCGATGGGGGGCTCCCTCAGGACTATCTGAATGGCATCCTCCGCTGCTAGAATACTTTCCTCAGGGTTTTCTATCAGCTCCGCCGCCAGTTCCGGGTCGAATGAGTTGAGGTGCGTCCAGTCTATCGCGAGCGACCGTCTGGGGGTCACCGTGAGCAGATCCTTCAGTTTGTTGAGGTAGACCTCCTTGCCCTCGTCGTCGACGTACTCCCTCAGAAAGCGCGCGTACCTCTCTATCATGTCCTCCCTGTCCATCACTCCTCACCGAGCCATTCGTTCCGTATCTTCGACAGCTGCAGGTATATCCTCCTCTCCTCCGGCGACAGGCGGGAGAGGAGTTCCAGGCTGTTGGGCCTCAGCCGCACCGCCTCGAGTATCTTTCTGAATCGTATCTGCTTGAGGTGCTCAAGCTTCTTCTTCAGGTTGGCCAGTTTGGTCAGCTTGATGTTTATGGTCTCTATGCTCTCGCCCGCGTTCAGCCTCACGTAGTTCTCGAGGTAATACATGTAGAACTCCGCCCTCTCATACAGCCCGGCCGGGAGGGACGTGAGGGGCTCGCTCTCCCTCTCCTCGGCTATGGCCCTGTCTATCTCTCCGATTACCTTATCAGTCTCGTCTATAACCTCGACCACCTTCGCTTCCCAGAGCTCCTTTGCCTTCCAATCCTCAACGAGCACGACGTCTCCGGCGCTCCAGTCCCCGAAGGGGCGGAGGATTTTAACGGGTATCACTGCCCTCCCCGTGAACATGACATCACCCTCTCGAATATACCCCTACCCCAGGATGCTCTTAAAGTTTGCCGAGAGATGGATAAGCCTATAAGCCCCGCCGCCCTATTCCAGCGCAGGTGAGAGCATGCTGATAGGTATAATGAGCGATACCCATGACAACCTCCCGGCAATCGCGAAGGCGGTCGAGCTGTTCAACGGAAGAAACGTTGAGCTGGTCATCCACGCGGGCGATTACGTTGCCCCATTCGTTGCCAGAGAACTCAAGAAGCTCCGGGCACCGCTCAGGGGTGTGTTTGGCAACAACGACGGCGAAAGGAAGGGCCTCTACGAGGCGCTGGGCATCTACGATGAGATACTCGAAATCGAGGCCGACGGAATGAAGATTGCCGTAACCCACGGCACCGACGAGCGCATCGTCCGCGCGCTGGCCAGGAGCAGGCTCTACGACGTTGTCATAGTCGGCCACACCCACCGCTATGAGATACGCGAGGTGGGCAGGACCATACTCGTCAACCCCGGCGAGGTCTGCGGCTACGTCACAGGGGTGAAGAGCGTCGCCCTGCTCGACACCAGGAAGAGGGAGGTGCAGATAGTCAACCTCGACACCGGGGAGCTCCTGGGCGCAATGAGCCTCTAAAGAGCGCCTCTAAAGCGCCCCTGGCTGGTTGCCGAGCTTCCTGCCTCTCGATTTTTGCCCGTTGAATCAGTCAGAAACTAACCGGCGATGGGTATGGAGGATATACTGATTCCGAAGGAAAGGCGCGACGCGGTTGTGCTGATAGGTGTGGATCGGTCCGGGAGCGTCGAGTTCATAAAGGTCTACGCGGTCAGCGAGGAGAAGGCAAAGCAGACCCTTGAGGAGTTCTTCAGCGCGAAGGGTCTGTTCCCCAGCGACTATCGCCTCGTGAGCAGGGGAAGCGAGGAAACCGCGGGGAAGGTGGCAATAACAACGCGGAGTGAGTCATCTCTGGGTGCATCCCTCTCGAGGCTTGGCCTCCGCCTGCTCTCGAACGGTGTGCTGTACCTTGAGGGGATCGATAGGGTCTACCAGTTCACCCTGGTGAGCGAGGACCTCTACCGCAGGATAACCTCCGAGAAAGCTGGAGGACGGGGCCTGGAATCTGAACCGCAGGCAATACTGCCGGAGGACGTTCTCTCCCTCGGCCTGGATACGCTCGTGGAGAACCTGCGGGGGATTGAGCTGGATGAACTCCTGCCAGAGGGCGCGGTTCTTCTGCGAGAACCCCCCGTCGATAGGGTCGCCGAGATTCTGGCGGAGGCGAGGGATTACCCGGTTGTGGTTGAGACGAAGGATGCCGGGAAATACGGATTCCTTGAGTTCCCGGTCGTACTCAGGCTCCCCCCTCTCTCGCCGGACGAGTTCGCCGCCGAGCTGTCGGCGATGCTCGGCTTCGAGGTCGGCGCGGGATACTTCCTTGACTACCCTCCTGAGAAGCTGGGCCTGAGGAACGCAAAGGCCCTCGCGCGCCTCGTCAGGGTGCTTGTGGAGAAGAGGGGTCTGGGCGAGAGGGAGGCCCTGGCCCTCGCGGTGCGGCTCAACCTTGGAGAGCCTTGAAGTATCGAATCACTGCCTCCCTGAATTGGGGATTGTTCTTTCCGAGGGCCGCGTTTATCAGTCCCCGGAGCTTTTCGTCCTCCGCGATGTAAACAAGCAGAAGCCCCCGGTCCGGGCTAAGCCCGTCGAGAAACTCCGTTCCTTTCAGCAGACCCTCACTGCTTCCGGTGGTTTTTTCAAGCTCCACTATCCTCTCGAGGTACGGTTCAACTTTCTTTCTCCTCGCCTCAAACTCCAGCCAGTCTATCGCCAGCCTCTCCCCGGGGAATATGTGGCGTCCGGGACTTTCTATATAGGGCCTGAGAACGTCCCCGAGCTTCGAGCCCAGCATCTTCCTCCGGAACCGTTCAATGGCCCTATAGTCGTTTTGAAGACGCTTCTTGTCCACGAGGTCGAGGGAGTCATAGAGTGCTATCCCCGTCAGGTAGCAGAGGGCGGCGAAGGGAATATTCGGAAGGGTAACCTCTTTCCTCCTTACCCTGACGAATTTTCCCTGTCTCCTCGCGGACCCCTCCAGGAGCATTCCCAGGGGATAGCTCATGCTCTTGATGCAGAACTCAAGTTCGTCCATACTCACACCGCCTGAAATTCGTTCCATGGAGTAAAAGCCTTTCGGCAAGGTTTTTAGCGGTCCCACCGAAACTAATAACGGTGAGAGGGGTGATAGTGATAGACGGTTCCTACGGTGAGGGTGGAGGGCAGATACTGAGGACCGCCATAGCTCTCTCCGTCATCACCGGAAAGCCCGTTAAAGTCGTCAAGATTCGCGCTAACAGGCCAAACCCCGGTCTAAGACCGCAGCACCTCCACGGAATTCTGGCCCTGAAGGAGCTGAGCGGCGCGAGGGTTAAGGGTGCTCAGGTTGGCTCGACCCTTCTTGAGTTCGTCCCTGGGGAGGCAAAGCCCCGGCGTATTCGTGTACCCATAAAGACCGCCGGGAGCGTAACCCTCGTTCTCCAGGCACTGCTGCCGGCGATGGCATTCATCGGTGGAAGCTTTGAGATAACCGGCGGAACCGACGTCCCCTGGAGCCCGCCGGTCGATTACCTGAAGAACGTAACGCTCTACGCCCTTGGGAAGATGGGGATTAAGGCCGGGATGGACCTCAAGAGGCGCGGCCACTACCCGAAGGGCGGCGGGCTGGTCACCGGAAGGGTCGAGCCCTGGGAGGAGAGGAAACCCCTGAAGGCCGTCGAGTGGGGTAGGATAGAGCGCTTCGCCGGGATAAGCCATGCCACCAATCTACCCCCCCACGTCGCCGAGAGACAGGCGAGGGTTGCCGGGGGAAGGCTCGGGGAGCTTTACAGCGTCCCAGTCGAGATAGAGACAGAGGTATCGCGCTCACTTGGGCCGGGAAGCGGTATCGTCCTCTGGGCGGAAACCGATTCGCTGAGGCTCGGTGGCGATGCCCTCGGAAGGCGCGGTAAACCTGCCGAAGTTGTCGGCAGGGAAGCCGCCGATGAGCTTCTCGACCAGCTGACCGGCGGAAAAGCGGTTGACAGGTTCCTCGGCGACCAGCTGATACCGTTCCTGGCCTTCGCCGGCGGCGAGATGGGGGTTGCAGAGGTCACCAGCCACCTCGTCACAAACGTCTGGGTTGTGGAGCAGTTTCTGGGCAAGATCTTCGAGGTGGAGGGAGAAATCGGTGAACCCGGAATTGTGAGGGTGGTGAAGCGGGCGGAGGTTTAACGCCAGCGTTGCGTGGCGAAGCGGTTAAATA
The DNA here is from genome assembly GCF_012027495.1 of Thermococcus sp. JdF3. Lineage (NCBI taxonomy): Archaea > Methanobacteriati > Methanobacteriota > Thermococci > Thermococcales > Thermococcaceae > Thermococcus > Thermococcus sp. JdF3. The sequence goes on from NZ_SNUK01000001.1 coordinate 324,608, forward strand.
CAACCTCTTCCAAATCATCATCGGGTGCGGAAATGGAAGGCATTGAGTACATATATGACGAACACGGACGGATCAGGGGTGTTATCATCCCCCCGGAGCTGTGGGAGAAATTAAAGGGTGAACTCTTTGAGCCGTCGAGGTACAGGGGCATATACCGGGGTAAGAGAGAGATAGAGAAGAGCCTGAAGGAGCTGAGGGACGAATGGGAGAGGGGTTTCTAATTGACACGAACATTCTCATCTACTACCTCGCCGATGAGATACCCCCAGAGGAGCTTCCAAAAGTCGAGGACATCCTGAGAAGCAGTTTCAACGTCTCGATAATCACGAAAATCGAGTTTTTGGGGTGGAGGGGACATACCCCCGAAGGTTTTGAGAAGTCTAGGGAGTTCATCGGCTTTGCCCATGTTATACCCCTGACCGACGAGATAGCAGAGCTGGCGATTGAACTCAGGCGGAGAGGCAGAATAAAGCTCCCGGATGCTGTGATAGTGGCCACTGCCCTCCACCATGATTTAACACTCGTGACGAGGAACGTCAAGGACTTTGAAGGGATCGAAGGCCTCAGAATCTACAACCCCTTCGAAAAGGTCGATGCAAAGGATTAGCTCCCCTTCGCCTTCTTCATGCCGATTTCGACGCCTTTGGCGATGCTTTTTGGGGAGTTCCTTGTATCTTTCCCTGTAGCTTTTTCAAGATGTAGAGGCCGTAGAGTGTGAGTTCAGCTGACATAATTGAAAAAGCAAAGAACATAAACCCCGTAAATTCTGAAGAGACTTCGAGATCACTACAGATCCATTTCCCTCCCCCCGGAGGGTATAATACTGGGCGAAGCGGTTAAATACCGTGAGGCCAACATTAATCCGGTGGGATAATGGGAAAGAAGATAGTGGTTGAGCTTCCCTCAATGGTCAAGATACCCGATGAGGAGGTAGAGATGAGGGTCAAGATCGAGCTTGCGCTCCGTTTGTACGAGAGGGGCATACTGTCCTTCGGACAGGCTAGGAAGCTTGCCGGAGTGAGCAAGTGGGAGTTCATCGAACTCCTTGAGAAGGAGGGAAGAGGAATACCTTACGATGAAGAAGAGCTTGAAAGCGACCTCAAGGTTCTGGAGGAGCTCTCATGAGGGTTGCCGTGAACTCCTCGCCGCTGATATTCCTCGCCAAGCTTGGACTCCTTGATGTGCTTGGGAAACTCTTCGATGAGGTTTACGTAACCGACGCCGTTTACTGGGAGACCGTTGTCGAGGGCGCGGGGCGGGAAGAGGCGATATTGATTGAGAAGGCAGATTTCCTCAGGAGAGCCTCTGTGGAGAACCAGCACCTCGTAAAGTTCCTTCTGGAGCTGATAGACTATGGGGAGGCCGAGACGATAGCGCTGGCCATCGAGAGGAAACTCGATCTGGTCGTCCTGGACGATAAGGATGCCCGAAAGGTTGCGAGGGGCTTTGGCCTGAGGGTTACGGGGACGCTCGGAATTCTGCTCCTGGCGAAGAGACGGGGCCTGATTTCTGAAGTCGCCCCCTACATCGAGACGCTCAAAAAGCATGGCTTCAGGATCTCTGATGAAGTTGTCAAAAAGATACTGGAGAGCGCTGGAGAGAATTGGCACTGAAAATAGGGCTAAACAGAATTTTGATGACCTACTCCTCCATCTCCACCCCGTAGACCTTCCTCGGGTTCTCCACGTGGATCTTGTAAACGTCCTCCTCTGTGAATAAGCCGTTCTGAAGGAATGCCTTCGTTCTCTTCGGCACGGTCTTCGGCCCGAGAACAGCCCCGGGACGGCGCTTGTCGTCTATGTAGTCGGTCTCCATCATGAAGCGGTTGCCCTGCTCTATTGCCGCTTTGATGTTCTTCCTGCTCGCGATGATGCTCGGGAAGACTCCGACCTTCTCGGCCACCTTCACGAGGGGCGGCGAGAAGTGTTTGACGACCTTATACGGCTTTATTCCAACTTCCCTCACGTACTTCCCAAGCTCCCTGAACTTCTCCTCGTCGAAGCTCTCCGTGTGGAGCTGGACCGCGCAGTCGGCTTCCTTGGCAAGGCTCATCCCGTACTTCATCAGCTCGATGCTCGCCCCCCAGATTTCCTCGCTTACCTCGTAGTGGGGCCTGCCTATCTCGCCTATGGCTATGGCCTTTCCCTCCATGCACAGCCTCTGGGCGTATTCGAGTGCCTTCATGACCTCGTTTTTGGCGTATTCAAGACCCTTCTGCTCTGCCAGGTAGACAAACTCCGCGGGGTGTACGCCAACGACGGCATAGGCTTTAACCGGCGTTTCTCGGTTGATTCTCTCGACGAGCCCGATGTGGAAGTCCATCGCCTTCATGAAGTCCTCTGTCCTCAGCCCTGGAAAGCCGTAGTCGTGGGCCGTCTTGTAGACAACCACCAGGTGGGTTCCTCCTGCCCTGTGGAACTGCTTCACTGCCTCAAGGAAGAGCCCCTTGTAGGGGTCAACGTGGAAGTGGTCGTCCCAGATTATCATGCCATCACCTCACGACTGGTAAACTTCTATGATTTCACCCTCTTTGACCTTCAGCGTTCCCTCGAGAACCAGGGCCGCTTCGTCGTGCTCCACGACGAAATCTACCTTCCTGTTCTGGAGGTGTATCTCCCTCACGAGCGCTATTCCCCCACCCTTGAGCTTGTAGCCTGGGTATATGACGCCCTCAAGCACAACGCCGCCCAGAACCTGCTTTCCGAGGACGTATGTTACCCCAACCACCTGGAACCTGCCCGCGGGCTTTCGGGAGGCGATCTGAACGTCTCCCCTGTTTCTGGCCCTGCCGAACAGCCGGTCCAATATTCCCATGCTCTCACCTTGCACTCCCGTCCAGGTATGCTATCATGTCGCCGTCGACTATCTGGAGGGTAGGCCCCTTGACGAAGACGAGGGCGTGCCGCCTGTTCCGCAGCTGAATCCTTACGACGGTTGTGGCTATCTCCTCCAGCTCCGGTATCGGGTTGGTTCTGAGGGCGGAAACCACACTTCTGTTCAGTATGTAGAACGAGACATGGCTCTCGTCCCCAAGCCGCTCCTTTATGGCTCCGGTCATCATGTAGAACTCGCGTTTGCTTTCAAAGAATGCGAACAGCCTTTCTATGCCGAGGGTTATGTGTATGTATCTCTCACTGGGGGCGGCTTTTTTGAGGGCCGCTCTGTGCCGGCTTAGATACCTGGCGGCGTCGCTCTCTATGCCTATCCTCGCCACGACGTTTCCGATGCTCTTGACCCCGCCTGTTTTTATGACGCTGACGTCTGTAAAATCCTCGTCTATTCCAAGGAACCGGAGATGTTCCCTGACTACGTGAAGTGAGTCCAGGATGTCGTCCACGTAAACGGGTACCCCCTTCTTTCTTCCGTACTCTGCTATCAGACGGGTCATCAGAGCGGTCCCGTAGGGGGATTCGTTCTCCACCAGAATCACATCGCCGAAAAAGACGCTGTCCAGGTACTCATGGACCCTTTCCGTGGAAAGCATCGAGCATCACCTCCAGGCTCACCTCGTACTCCCTCCCCAGGAGTTCCCTCACCGGTGTCTTCAGGAAGGTGACCTTTGCACTGACCGGGGTGGGGGTTATCTCCACAACGGTGCTCGCTATGTACTCCAGTTCCGGCAGGGGGTTGAACTCCAGGGTTGAGGCCACCTCCGTGTTCATCAGGTACGCCGCCTTTCTCTTTGTGTTTCCGAGCATCTTCTGAAGTTCAGTTATGAACAGATAGTACTCCCTGGGGCTGTTGATGAAGGCAAAGAGCCTTTCCAGGCCGAGGACAATGTTTATGGAGTCGTTAATTTCGGCGAGTGCGTTTTTCATGGTCTCTTCGTACTTTTTTATGTAAACAAGCGGCTCCGAGCTGAACTCCACACTGGCTATTACGTTTCCAACGTTTATCCTGCCGCCCGATTTCACGACGAGTGCATCGTTGAAATCCTCCTCGATTCCCCAGAACCTGAGGTGCTTCTGGATCACATGGAGGGAATCAAAATTATCGTCTATGACTATCGGGACGTCCCTCTTCCTCCCATACTCCATCAGCAAAAGAACGAGGAACTCGGGTGCGTAGGATGGATGGTACTTCACGAGAACGCTCTCCCCTGACTGTACCATATCAACTATTCTGAAAAGCTCCTCGAGCTGCTCCATAGTTCTCACCGTTCAGAGTTTTACCATGGGATGATATAAACATTTTGGGAGAATCTGAGGTTTGTGCACTGGATTTGAGGTTTTAGACTAAATTAAAATAAAAAACAACGCTTCAGAGCTTCACCAGGTGCACTGAGCAGGAGATGCACGGGTCGAATGCCCTGACGGTCTCCTCGAGTCTCTGTATCATGGCCATCTCGTCAGCCTCGCCGTAGAGCTCCCTTGCCTCTTCCAGCAGGCTGGCCTCCATCATCGCGTGGTTCAGCGCGGTTGGGGTTATTATGTTAGAGTAAGCGACCTTGCCGTTGCCGTCTATCCTGTAGTGGTGTATCAGAACTCCCCTCGGCGCCTCCACGTAGCCTATTCCCTCACCCTCCCTGGCTTCAACAGGGACGTTCTCCCCTTTGATGCCCCTATCCAGAAGAACCTTGGCTATCTCGTTTGCCCTCTCAAGGGAGTAAACCAGCTCTATCGCCTGGGCGAGGTTGTTGTAGCTCACGTACCCTGTGGCAAGCTTGTCTCTGTGCTCCTCGAAGAGCCTCTTTGCCGTGGGAGTCAGCATGTCCGCCTTGAGGAGGAGTCTTGGGAGGGCGCCAACGAAAAATGGTTCCCCCTTATAGCGGCTCTGCTTTGCGAAGCTGTACACGAGGGAGCGCTCCTCTATCCGCTCGGTGTAGTGGAACTGTTCTCCCTCCTCCGATACCAGCTTTTCGCCCCAGAGGTAACCGTCGGTGGCGACGAAGTGTTCCGCCCGTGCGCCGTACGGGTCCAGCTGGGCGAAGAGCCTTACCGCCCTCCTGGCCAGCCTGAGGAGTGCCTCACTTTCCTTCTCCACCCTCTCAAGCTCTTCCACGGAGGGATACCTGCCGAAGCCGCCTGGCTTGACGTTTATACCGTGTATCTCCCGGCCGCCTACCAGCACCCTTATCCTGTTGCCGAAGGACTTGAGGGCCAGGCCTTCCTTCACAAGCTCGCCGTGTTTGGTCGCCATCCGTATAGCATCGGGATACCCAAAGACGTCGGGGGCAACGAGGAGGTATAGGTGCAGTGCGTGGCTTTCCAGCAGTTCGCCGATGAGTCCGAGCTCCCTGATGAGCTGAATCTCCTCCGGAACCTCCACGCCGAAGGCCCTCTCAATGCCCAGAACCGAGGCGACGCTGTGGGAGAGGTAGCAGATGGCACATATCCTCGCTTCGAGATCGGGCACGTCGTAGTAATGCCTGCCAAGGGTTAGAAGCTCGAAGAACCTCGGTCCCTCGATGATCTTAAGCCTGACGTCCTTTACCTCCCCGTCCTCTATGACGATCTCCGCCTTGCCGTTGCCCTCAACCCTCGTAAACTCGTGGAGTTCTATTATCATGGCTCCCACCTCGCGAAGGTCTTGAACTTCCTTATGATGTATTCGTCATCGTAGCCGAGCTCCCTGAGTACCTCGTATTCGCCCGCGGGGTTCACTTCTCCGGGCAGCGGACCGCGGCAGCCGATGCATCCCAGACCCGAGCGCACGCAGACCGCGTTGCAGCCGCCGTAGGTTATCGGGCCGAGGCAGGGGAGGCCCTTCTTCACCAGCACGCACTCGTATTCATTGAGCTTGCACTCGAGGCAGACGGGGTAGTCCTTCCTGACGGGCTCGATGCCCTTGGCGATGTCCAGGAGCACCTGATAGACCTCGTTCTTGTCGTAAGGACAGCCTGGGAGCGCGAAATCAACTGCCACATACTCCACCACCGGCTTTGAATCGAGGGCACGCATCGGATTGCCTTCATCTCCGTAAACGGCCTTCAGCTTTTCTCTGATTGGCAGCTCAACGCTGGCCTGAACCGAGCCGTGGGTTGCGCAGGTTCCGAGTGCTATCAGGTAATCGGAGTGGTTCCTCGCCTCCTTGAGCAGGTTCAGGTCGCGCTGGGTCGAGACTGTTCCGGTAACGAGGGCGACGTCGTAGTGGTTTCCCTCGCTCAGACTGGTTGCCATGTGGAACTCGGTTATCTCGTAGAACTCAAGGAGGTCGAAGAGCCTCTCGTAGAGGAAGAGCATGTTCAGGGCACAGCCACCGCAGTCGGTAAGCTCGAAAACCCCCAGCTTGAGCTTGTCCATCATATCAACCCCCTCGTGGAGAGAGCGTCCCAGTAGGTGAAGACCGGGCCGTCCTGGCAGATGTACTTCATGGAGACACTTGTTCCGACGACGCAGTGGCCGCATTTGCCGACTCCGCAGCGCATGCGCCTTTCAAGGGTCATGTAAATCCTGCCCGGTGAGAGCTTCCTGTCCAGGAGCTCCTTTATGACGAACTTGTACATGACCGGCGGGCCGCAGATGAGGGCGTATGCCCTGTTAACGTCAAACTCCTCTCCCCTGAAGAGGTCGGTAACGACGCCTCTGCAGACCCTGTCCGAGAACCCCTGCTCTAGGTAGATGCACGATGGGCTTTCGACCTCGTAGGCCAGCTTTACCGAGCAGTTCATGGCCTCACCGTGCTTGAGGAGGTGAATTATCTCGTCGCGGAAGAGTATGTCCTCGTAGGCCTTGGTTCCGTAGAGCAGCCAGACGTTCTCGTATTTGCCGGTGTCGATGGCGTACCAGAGCACCGAGCGGAGGGGAGCCATTCCAAGGCCACCTGCTACAAGAATCAGGTTCGAGCCCTCCATCTTTTCCATCGGGAAGCCGTTGCCGTAGGGCCCGCGGATTCCTACTACGTCCCCTTCTTTCATTTTGTGAACGAACTTGGTCATTCTGCCGACCTTTCTGATGCAGAGCTGGAGGTAGCCCCTCCTCGTGGGTGAAGAGCAGATGCTTATCGGGAACTCTCCGAAGCCGCGGATATCGACTATGACGAACTGCCCGGGCCTGAAGTCGAACTTGGCCTCGACCTCTGGGTCGAGGAAGCGCAGGGTGAAGAGTTTCTCCCTCGATGTTAAGTCCTTCACTTCGAGAATCCTTGCGTCGTACGTCTGGTACGGGTTCTCGCTCATTTCAGGGACCCCCTAACCTCCTCAAGAACTTTAACGTGCTCTATCTTCGCCGGGCAGAACTCGTCGCAGCGGCCGCAGCCGACGCAGTTGTAGCCCGAGGAGGGGTCAAAGTAGCTCTTGCAGTAGTAGCGGTGCCTGAAGCGGTCCAACCGCGTGGGCCTGAAGTTGTAGTTGCCCGCAACGAGCCCGTGGTTCTCCATGAAGCAGGAGTCGTAGCGTCTCTCGCGCACCGAGCTGTAGGCGTCCATCCAGCGGTCGCAGACCTCGTAGCAGCGGCAGGTCGGACAGACGAGGTTGCAGTTGCCGCAGGCGAGACATATTTCGGCGTACTTTTTCCACACCGGGCTGTTGTATGCCAAATCGAGCATGTCGGCGAGGCCCTCCTGCGGGACTTCCTTCTGGAAGGCCTTTGCACGTTTTTCTTCGAACTCCTTGAAGTTGGCGAGGTCTTCGTCGGTCACCTCCTCGAACAGCTCGCCGTTCTCCCAGACTATCTCGTGGCCGCGGACGCTTCCGATTCTGACCAGCCAGCCGTCGGGAAGCTCGTGGAGAAACAGGTCGAAGCCGTCCATTGCGAAGTGTGTCCCGAGGCTCTTGCAGAAGCAGTACTCGTCGGGCATACAGCTTATTCCTATTATTAAAGTCTTCTCGCGCCTGCTCTTGTAGTACGGATCGGCCGGCTCGTCGAGGTATACCCTGTCGAGTATCTTAAGACCGTGAATGTCACAGGAGTGGAGCCCGAAGAGAACCGTCGGTTCCGCTTCAAGGTTTTCTTCCCAGTGGCCGTTCTTCAGCCTGAGAATAGCCTCTTTGGGTCTGAAGAAAAACTTCTTCGGCGGAAGCATGGTTCTGTTGTAATCCAGGGCTATCTCCGCCGGGTCGTGCACTTCCTGGAAAGAATAGATGCCCCCTCTTTTGACCGGGGCATAAACACTGCCCCAGGCCTCAAGGGACTTGAAGAACTTCCCAAAGTTTTCGGAGGGCAGTTTTATATATCTCAAGGGCATCACCGCCTTAAATGGGATTACATTTTTAAGTTTGTAAAGAATTGATTTAAGAATTTTTCAAACGAATGGTTACCAACCAGATGTTACAAACTTGTACTTTAGTGCACGCTTATAAACATTAAAGTTGAGACTCTTTTGAGAAAATCCCGTGGTGATGCGAGATGGAAGCCTCGTTCGATTACATGCGCTCTTATCCGCCGGAACCGAGTTCCCTAATCCCTCTTCTCCAGAGAACCCAGGAGCGCTTTGGCTACCTTCCCAGGGAGGCCCTTGAAGAGATTGCGAACTACCTCGGGATTCCCCTCAGCAGGGTCTACGGGGTCGCGACTTTCTACGCCCAGTTCCGCTTCGAGCCCCTCGGGAAGTACGTCGTCAAGATCTGCCACGGAACTGCCTGTCACGTCAACGGTGCCGTCAACATAGCGCAGGCCATAACCGAGGAGCTCGGGATTGAGGAGGGTCAGACGACCGAGGACGGCCTTGTAACGCTGGAGCGCGTCGCCTGCCTCGGCTGCTGCAGCCTTGCCCCGGTGATAATGATAAACGAGAAGGTCTTCGGCAAGCTGAACCCTGACAAGGTGAGGAAGCTGATGAGAAAGCTCAGGGAGGGGAAGCTCGATGTCTGAAATCAAGGCCATAGCGGTCGGCATGAACTCCTGCGGTATAGCGGCTGGAGCCAAAGAGACGTACGAGGCGATAAAGGCCGAGCTTGAGAGGAGAAACCTTGATGTGAAGCTCAAGATAGTCGGCTGCGTTGGCATGTGCTACCGCGAGCCTCTCGTGGACATCATCACCGAGGACGAGATAATCACCTACGGCCACGTCGACCCGAAGAAGGTTCCGAGGATTATAGAGGAGCACGTCATTAATGGAAAACCCGTAGAGGAGTGGGTGGTCAAGCGCGACTGGTGGGAGAACGGGGAAAGAAAGACGTGGGACGTTGACGGCTACTTTGCCAAGCAGAAGAAGATAGTGCTCGAGAATTCGGGATACATTGACCCCGAGAACATCGATGAGTACATAGCTGCTGGCGGCTACGAGGCCCTCAAAAAGGCCCTCAAGATGGAGCCCGAGGAGATCATCGACGTAATCATGAAGTCAGGCCTGAGGGGAAGGGGCGGAGCGGGCTTCCCGACGGGGCTGAAGTGGAAGTTCGCCCGCGAGGCTAAGGGCGACGTCAAGTACATCGTCTGCAACGCCGACGAAGGTGATCCTGGAGCCTTCATGGACAGGAACGTCCTTGAGGGCGACCCGCACAGGGTAATAGAGGGCATGATAATCGGCGCCTACGCGATTGGAGCAACCAAGGGCTTCATCTACGTTCGCGCCGAGTACCCGCTCGCGATAAGGAGATTGAAGATAGCGCTGAAGCAGGCGCGCGAGATGGGATTCCTCGGCGAGAACATCCTTGGCTCGGGGTTCTCCTTCGACATCGTCATCAAGGAAGGTGCCGGGGCCTTTGTCTGCGGTGAGGAAACCGCTCTGATAGCCTCGATAGAGGGCAGGCGCGGAATGCCGAGGCCGAGGCCGCCGTACCCGGCTCAAAAAGGCCTCTGGGGCAAGCCCACGAACATCAACAACGTCGAGACGTGGGCAAACGTGCCGTGGATAATAAAGCACGGCTGGGAGGCCTACGCCTCAATCGGAACGGAGAAGAGCAAAGGAACGAAGGTTTTCGCCCTCTCCGGCAAGATAAAGCACGGCGGAAACGTCGAGGTTCCGATGGGCATGACCCTGAGGGAGATACTCTACGATATCGGCGGCGGGACGAAGACCGGTAAAAGAATAAAGGCCGTCCAGCTCGGCGGTCCTTCAGGTGGCTGTATCCCGGAGTACCTCTTTGACACTCCCGTTGATTACGAGAGCGTCAACGCAACCGGTGCAATAATGGGAAGCGGCGGAATGGTCGTCATGGACGAGGACACCTGTATGGTCGATGTCGCCAAGTTCTTCCTGGACTTTACCGTGAAAGAGTCCTGCGGGAAGTGCACCTTCTGCCGCCTCGGAACAAAGAGGATGTGGGAGATTCTGGACAAGTTCACCCAGGGCAAGGCCACCGAGGAAGACCTTGAGAAGCTCGAAAGGCTCGCCTACCAGGTCAAGGCCGGCTCTCTCTGTGGTCTCGGCCAGACCGCCCCGAACCCGGTTCTCACGACAATCCGCTACTTCAGGGACGAGTACATGGCCCACATCGAAGGAAAATGCCCGGCCAAGGTCTGCAAGCCACTCATAAGGTACGTTATAATCGCCGACAGGTGCACCGGCTGTACGGCATGTGCGATCTTCTGCCCGGTGAAGGCGATAAGCGGCGAGAGGCTCAAGCCCCACGTCATCAACCAGGACGAGTGCATCAAGTGCGGGACCTGCTACGAGGTGTGCCGGTTCAACGCCATCGAGATAGTCGATGCGGGGGGTGAGTGAGATGGTCAAAATCATAGTCAACGGTAAAGAGCTTGAAGCTCCCGAGGGAAAGCCGCTCATAGACTTCCTGCGTGAAATCGGGGAGCACATCCCGGGCTTCTGCTACACGAACGAACTCGACCCCTACGGCTCGTGCAGGCTCTGTCTCGTTTCAACGCCCAGAGGAGTGACAACCTCGTGCACGCTCAAACCAATGGAAGGGCTGAAGATAGAGACCCTCAGCGATGAAGTCGTCTCAATGAGAAAGACCGCGCTGGAGCTCATCCTCTCGGACCACTACGGCGACTGCATCGGCCCATGTCAGGATGGCTGTCCGGCGCACAGCGATGTTCAGGGCTACCTGGCGCTCATAGCGATGGGCAAATACCACGAGGCTGTTAAGCTGATGAAGGAGAAGTACATTCTCCCGGCGGTTCTCGGAAGGGTCTGCCCTGCCTTCTGTGAGGACGCCTGTCGGAGGAATCTCGTGGATGAACCTCTGGCGATAAGGCAGCTCAAACGTTTTGCCGCCGACTACGACCTCGAGCACGGCCCGTGGATGCCGGAGATACCGCCCTCGACCGGGAAGAGGATAGCCGTCGTCGGCGGGGGGCCAGCTGGCCTTGCCTGCGCCTATTACCTCAGGACCATGGGGCACGAGGTTACGATAATCGAGGCCATGCCCGAGCTCGGCGGAATGATGCGCTACGGGATTCCGCCCTACAGGCTCCCGAGGGACGTTCTCGACAAGGACATCGCGACAGTCATCGGGACGGGAATAGAGGTGAAGACCAACACCGCCCTCGGAAGGGACGTTACCCTTGAAGAGCTCCGCGAGAGCTATGATGCCGTCTTCCTCGGCGTCGGCGCCTGGAAGAGCAGAAAGATGGGAATTCCGGGCGAGGAGCTTGAGGGAGTTATGCACGGCATAGAGTTCCTCCGAAAGGTCAACACCGGCGAAAAGGTTGAGCTCGGCGAGCGCGTGGTAGTTGTCGGCGGCGGAAACACCGCGATGGACGTGGCGAGGACGGCTTTAAGGCTTGGAGCCAAGGTTACCGTCGTTTACCGCCGCTCAAAGGCCGAGATGCCCGCCAACGAGAGGGAAGTCGAGGAGGCGATGGAGGAAGGCGTTGAGTTCATGTTCCTCACCAACCCGGTCAGAATCCTTGGAGACGGCAGGGTCGAGGGAGTCGAGCTGGTGAAGATGAAGCTCGGCGAGCCGGATTCGAGCGGAAGGAGGAGGCCGATACCGATAGAGGGTTCGGAGTTCCGCGTTAAGGCCGACAACGTGATCCTCGCGATAGGCCAGTACTGTGACGAGGAGTTTCTAAAGGGCCTCGGCATCGAGGCGAAGCGCGGGAAGGCCCTCGTTGATGAGGTGACGCTGCAGACGAGCATCCCCGGTGTTTTTGCCGGTGGAGACCTCGTCCTCGGGCCCTCAACCGTCATCGAAAGCATAGCGACGGGGAGAAGGGCCGCGATAATGATAGACCTCTACCTCAAGGGCAAGCTCGATAAGGCAAAGGCGGTCCTCACCGAGCCGGAGAAGCACATAGAGGAGGTTCTCAGCGACGACGACCTGTATAGGGTTCTCTTTGACCTCAGGCCCTACAACCACTGGAAGAAGGTCACGGAGAAGGACTACGAGGACGTGGAGAGGCTTCCTCGGGCCAAGGTCAAGCTCCTCGAACCGGAAAGGAGGAAGAAGACCTTCGAGGAGGTCGAGCCGGCCTTGAGTGAGGAGGAGGTTCTGAAGGAAGCCCAGCGCTGTATGAGCTGCGGCTGTATGGAGGTCTTCCGCTGCAAGCTGAGGGAGTATGCCACGCTCTACGGTGCCGAACAGCACGCCTTTGAGGGCGAGGGGAACAAGTTCGAAATAGACGAGAGCCATCCCTGGGTGACGCTCGACAACAACAAGTGCGTCCTCTGCGGCCAGTGCGTCAACTTCACCCATGAGGTCGCTGGAGAGGGCGTCCTTGACTACCTGTTCAGGGGCTTTGCCACGAGAATCGGGCCTCCACTTGGAGAGAGCCTCGGAAACATGGAGGGCAGGTTCATCGGGGAGATGATTGACGTCTGCCCCGTTGGGGCCATAACCGAGAAGCTCCCCTTCGTCAAGCCCGGCCCGTGGAAGACGAAGCCGGTAAAGACCGTCTGCAACGGTTGTTCCTTCGCCTGCGAGATGAACGTTGAGGTCTACGACGGCATGCTCGTGAGGGCTTCGAGCATAGCTGACTCATGGAACAGGCATATCTGCGACCACTGCAGGTTTGACAGGCCCTGGGCCGAGGATTTAACCCAGCCGCTTCTCAACGGAAAGCCCGTAAGCTGGGAGGAAGCCAAGAAGTTCCTCGCCGAGAGGAGCTATGCCCTGATTCTGACGCCGGAACTCACCAACGAAGAAATTGCTTGGCTCAAGGAGTTCGCGGGGAGGAACGGTATTCCGATAGGCTCCACTGTCGAGGGCGGCCTCTCCACGGCTACCCTTGATGACATTAGAAACGCCAGGAGGGTTCTCCTGAAGGCCAGCCCGGAGAAGTTCCCGCTCCTCAGGATACTGCTGAAGGGCAAGGAAATCGTTGAGGAGAACTATGATCTGGCTGTGCTCGAGGGCCCGGCGGAGCCGCTCGAAGTGCCAACGCTGATCCTGCACGAAGGCGTCAACGCGGCCGGAATCATCAAGGCGGGCATCAGGGGAATCCCGGAGAGCGAAGCCTACGTGGTCATAGGCAGGCCGGCGAAGGAGCTACCTGGAGATGTCCTCGTGATTCCGGCCGGAGTGTGGGCAGAGAAGAGCGGAACCGTAACCAACGCCTTCGGAATGGAGCTGAAGATGGAGAGGGCGAGGGAAGGCTACTCTCCCCTCGAGCTTTTCTCGTGATTCTCTTTTCTCTTTGATTACTCCGCACTCACTCTCCCAACCCCGAACAGCGCCTCTGGGAATATCTTAATGTCCCCCTCCGTGTTCTGACCTCTTCCCCGCCCTGAAGGGCGAGGCTTTCAAAAGAAAATGTAAAGATGCGGTGAGGCCCTTATTCCGTAGTGGTCGAGGACGCCGCGGTGGCTGACTGGATTTTTAATGTTGTGGCGTTTTCAACTTCTAAAACCGGCTTTTCTCGTGAAAATATCCTAGAAAGTGGGGAAGGAGGGTTAAAGGCTTTTGGACGAAAATGGAACGGTCTCAGATCACCGCCGGAACGCCCGGAATCCTCGGAAACGGCTGGACTTCGGCTATGTGTTTCGCCCCCACCATGTAGCGGACGAGCCTTTCAACTCCTATCCCCGCTCCGGCGCTCGGCCTCAGCAGGCCGGCTTTAGCCACCTCCAGATAGGGCCTGAAAGCCTCGAGGCTTATGCCGGCTCTCCTCATCTTCCTGACGATGACCTCGTACTCCCACTCCCTCTCGCCGCCGCTCGAAACTTCACCGTAGCCCTCCGGCAGGTAGAGGTCGTAGTTCCTGAAGTGGCCGGGTCTTTCCGGGTCTTCCCTGTCGTAGAACTCCCTTTCGATGTCCGTGACCCAGAAGGGTTCCTTCATAACCCTGCTGGCCTCGTCCTCATCTCCGAACTCTGCCTTTATCTCCTCCAGCGTGAAGCGCTTGAAGGGCGGCTTAACCCTGGGCACCTCCCTCTCGAGCCCCCAGCCCCTGGCCTCCTTGAACAGTCCGCCTATAAGCCCCTCTATTAGGCCCATTACGTCGTCCATGCTCGCGCCGGCCATCTCAAAGTCCAGCTGGGTGAACTCGTAGGCGTGCCTGCCGTCGTCTGCCGAGCGACCTTCGAGCCTGATGTTGGGCGAGAGGACGAAGAGTCTATCGATGCCCATCGCAACCGCCATCTGCTTGTGGAGTATCATGCTGTGGGTCAGCCTCAGCCTGGAACCATAGACCTCGACTTCAGGCGGCTTCAGCGCCTCTTCTGCGGCCGGATCGGGCCAGAGGGGGTCGGTGATGGAGCTGAGCATCACTGGGAGCATCCACTTGAAGCCCTCACTCACCATGTATCCTGTCATATAGTCAATGACTCTCGTCTGAACTTCCATAACCGGTTCAATTTTTCTGGTCACAATTTGGAGAGCGTTCATATTTATCACCTAATTTTTGTCACTGACTTTCTCCTTTATGGCCTTTGTGCAAAAACTTTTGGATTTTGGGCAAAGTATGACATTTGATCCCAGTGCTTTTTGGATATATGACAGTATACTGGGCTTTATTTGACGTTCATCAGAGCCCTGCGGCGATAGCGTTATAACGCCGGCCGAGAACCCTGTATGGTGGTAAAACATGGGAGTGTACATATTCACGCCTGAGGACCTGATCCGCTACGGCGCCGCAACCGAGGAGCAGTTTGAGGTTCTGAAGAACGCGATTCTCTCCAAGAAGGACATCCTCGTGGTTGGTTCCAGCCGCTCCGGAAAGACCAAGCTGGTTGAGGCGCTGATGCACTTCATACCCGGCGACTGGAAGGTGGCCGTTATAACCGCCTACGGGGAGTTCAAGCCCTTCAAGCCGAACATCGTTGTGGTGGATACTCAGTTCGACAGCCAGCCCCTGGAGAGGCGCACCTCGGAGGTTATCTCAAAAATCAAGGCTCTGAACCCGGACTACGTCGTCATCGACACCATCCACACGGTAGATGTCGCGAGGATATTCCGCGAGCTTATAGACGACTACGCATTCATAGTGACCTCCCTCGCGCTGACCGACGACATAAAGGACGAGGTCAGGCACTGGCTCAGGATAAGCGGTGAGACCTTCGACAAGTTTGACGTAGTCGTCGAGCTCAAGAGGGACTTCAGAACCGGCAGAAAGAGCATAAACCGCATCTATGAGGTAAAGAACGGGGAGCTCAGGCCCGTTATTTAGAGCGTCCTTTCAGCCACTCCTTTACCTTTCTCCAGCCGTCATGGATTTCGTTTCTGACCTTCCTCTGCTGCTCTCTTGTGAAGTAGCCCTTCCTCCAGGCTGCGAACATCACCCCGTTGAATGCCAGGGTCGCCACTATTGCCAGGAAGAGGGAGTCGAAGGTTATGCCGGCCATCGAATACTGGGTTCTCCTGAACATTCCGAGGGCAACGTAGTCGTCCGGGGTCATGTGCCTCATGGGGAGCACGACCCTCTCCGTCCCGTTTTCGGGCAGGAGGGACAGCATGTGGTTCCAGGTAACCACGTAGACCTTCACGTGCGTCCCGTTGGCGGCGCAGTCGGGGACGACAGTGTTCTCCTCGATCCAGAGGCAGCTGCCGTTATCGAGGAGCTGTCCGTTGACGTTGGTGTGCCCGTAGGTCTGGAAGTAGAAGGTTCCGTTGTCCGGGTTCACCTGTACTACCTCTATGTCCTGCGTCGCCCCGCCGTAGACGAGGCCGCGGAAGAAGCGGTAGAGCTTGTCTATGAGCGAGTTGCTGAAGTACTCGTCCTCCCAGACGATGTAATAGTAGATGACGCCGTCGTAGTCCACCATGTAGAGGATTCCGACGGGCTTGTCGTCCGGGGCGGTGTAGACAACGGGGGTGTAATGGTCAACCTTATCGCTCTCCCCGGGCAGGTAGCCCTCCATGGAGTAGCCGCTCGAAGCTAAGCCGACGAACCAGAATATGAGGAAGTTGAGAACGAGCCACGTGGTTATCCACTTCTTCGAGACCATAACATTCACTAGGATAAAAAGAAGGGGGCTCAGCCCTTAAGCTTTTCTATGACCTCGCGGAGGTTGGCGAGCATTTCCTCGATGTCCTCGAAGGTCATATAGCCCATGTTTCCAATGCGGAAGGTCTTCTCGGCCACGCTTCCGTAGCCCTTGGCCAGCTCGAAGCCGCGCTCGCGCATCGCGTTGTAGACGTCGACACCCTTCATTCCTTCGGGGACGACGACGGCTGTAATGGTCGGGCTCTCGTAGCCGGGCTCGGCCAGGATTCCGAGGCCCATCTCCTTGACTCCCTCGCGTATCATTTCGCTCCTCTTCCTGTACATGTCGAGCCATTCTTTCTTTCCGCCCATCTTCTCGACTATCCTGAGGACAACGTTGAGGCCGAATATCTGCGGAAGCGGCGGGGTCGAGGGGGTTCCCTTCTTCTTGCCGTTGAACTTCTTGTAGAGCGGCAGGTCAAAGTACCAGCCGCGTTCGGGCATCTTCTCGGCTATCTCAAAAACGCGCTCGCTGACGGCGGCGACGGCCAGGCCGGGCGGGACGCCAAAGGCCTTCTGGGAGCTGGCGAATATCATGTCGAGGCCCCACTCGTCGAACTTTATGTCGGCACCGCCCATCGCCGAGACCGCATCGACGAAGAGCAGCTTGTCGTGCTCGTGAACGACCTTTGCCAGCTCGGGGAGCGGGTTGAGGACACCGGTTGAGGTCTCGTTGTAGGTTATGGTTACCGCAACGACGTCGGGGTTCTTTCTGAGGGCCTCGTCGAGCTCCTCCGGCTTGATTGCGTATCCCGGCTCCTTCCTCAGGATGACGGCTTCCCTGCCGTTGGCGTTGACGACATCGGCAAACCTGTCCCCAAAGGCGCCTATCGTCGTGACCAGGACCTTTCCTCCCCTTGGCACGGTGTTCCTGACGGCTGCCTCCATGAAGCCGGTTCCGGAGCTGGGGAACATTATTATCTCGCCTTTCTCGGCTTCAAGAAAAGCCTTGAGTCTGTTGAGGGTGTCAGTGTGAACCTCCTTGGCTTCGGCCGAGCGGTGGCTGAACATCTGAACGCTCATTATGGCGAGAACCTCGGGGAAACATGCGACGGGGCCGGCGGTAAAGAGCCTGTACTTCGGCTTGACGAGCTCGTAAACCTCCCTGTAGGCTTCTTCATACTCCATTTCGAACCTGAGTTCCATCAGCATCACCTCGGCGGGAGTTGAGCCGGGATCTATAAAAGGGTTCTCCCAGGCTTTGCGGGGGGTTTCTGAAGCTTTTTCTGTGGAGGATTGAAGGGTATGAAAAGCCTTCGACACCGCCAAGACTTTTAAAGCTTCACACTAACGTTTAGAAGGTGGTCTGATGGAACATAGACGCCTGGCTGGGATAGTCCTCCTCATAGTCTCTGCCTTCACCGGCACTATAGCCTTTCGCCTCGCCACTCCGGCGATAGCATTCTACACGCGCGACATACTCAAGGCCTCGATGCTCTCTGTCTCGATAGTCTCGATGTCGTTCGTGCTTGCAAGGGCATTTTCGTCCGTCTTTGGCGGGCTGATGCTCGAAAGGGGCAAGAGGCTCGTCTATATCGGCGCGGTGGCAATGATGGGAAACGCCCTGGCGGTTCAGCTCTACCCCCTCACCTCAACGTGGGTTCAGGTCGCCGGAATAAAGCTCCTTAACGGTTTCCTCAACGGTCTGAGCTGGCCGATGGCTCAGTTCGTCATAGCCGTGGCGACCCCGAAGGAGATAAGGGCGAGGGTGACGGCGGTGTACTTCTTCTTCGGCAGCATCGCTTCCCTCCTTGGAAACTATGTCTACGCCTATACTATAGACCTCGGCCTTGGGGGCCAGATGTGGATTTCCTCGGCCTTCTTTGTCCTCACGGGCCTGATAATGGTGGCGAGCTACGTCCTCCTCTACGAGAGAATAACACCGAGGAGAAAGAAAACTCCTGATGGAGAGAGGCCGAGCCTCGACCCGAAGCGGGTTCTAATCATCGCCTCGCTGATGGCGGTTATAGTCGCGTTCACATCTGGCGAGATAACCTACGTTTACGTCTCCGAGGCCCTGGGGATGGAGAAGGCGGAGACGGCAACGCTCATCGGCTGGGCGGGCTTTCTGGCCGCCATGCTGAGCTACTTCGCCTCCTGGGTCGCGGACGTGAGGAGCGAGAGGAGAATGGTTCGGCTCACCTCCCTGATGGCCGCGCTCTCACCGATCCTCGCGGCGATAAAAACCGCCCCAACGGTCTTCCTCGGGATCTTTCTGGCACTTTTCGCCTTCCAGAGCTTCAGACCGGTGTCGAGGAAGGTTCTCGCCTCCTACCATCGCTCATCGCTGGCGATTGGGGGTGTAAACGGAGTCCAGAACCTATCGACCTTCCTCGGGGGAATGCTGTTCGGCTTCGCCTACTCTCTGGGCGAGCTTCACGGCGTCGTAACGCTCAACCTCGCCCTGCTGACCTTCCTGCCCTTTTCAATCGGGCTGATCGTGGAGGGATTGAAGCTGCGTTCTGGGCTCGCCGTGGAGGATGCCCGCTAAACCCCCACTTCATGACGTTGTATAACAGTTGCTGAAATTACTTAGAAAAAGAAAAACCTAAAAGCATCAAATGATGTATAAATAATCGGGTGGGTCCATGAAAAAGGCAAAAATAATGCTTGGAATCGTTCTGATAATACTGTTGGTGTGCAGTGTGGCCGGGGCGTATCGTTTCTTTAGCAAGCCCGAGCGGGGTCTGTTAATCGAACTCCCCAGCCCCGACAGGACGATGGGCCGGAACGCTCTCGTCAGCTGGCTTCTTCCAAAGTACGAGTACTACCTCCAGGTTCAGGTGATGACACGGGAGGGTTTTAGAACGGTTTACCTTGGTAGCTCTCATGGAGAGGTGTTGATTCCGAGTTCGAAGCTCTCCAAGATACGGAGTGCCTGGAAGGACGTAAATCCGGCGGTTCTCGTTGACGTGTGGATCGTTGAACCCGAAACCGGGGAAGCGTACGAGGTGGGTACCTTCAGCACGAGGCTCACCGATGACTCGATCGGTGGTCTTCAGCACTTCGCTCCAAGCTTCTCCAGGGATGATCTTGATGATCTTCGTGTTTTTTCAAGGGAGGAGTCAGAGAGGATTCCCACCGTTCCTCCAACTAGAGGGTTTTTTGCGGGCTACCGCTGGAGGACCAAGAAGGAATACCTCAGAGAGGACGACTATCCGGGGGGCATGTATCTCCCGGTCCTGATACTGGACAACAGAAAAGGCAAGGCAACGGTTCTAGGGGCCTACAAAGTGGAGGTTCAGAAAAGCTCGTCCAGCTCATCGGGGCTTTCCATTGGTTTCTCGACCACCGTGATCAGGGGGTCGCGGTTGAGCAGTAAAAGTGAGTTAAGCATTGAGAACGGTCTGGAGAGCGGGGAGATACGGATCGAGGTGAAAAAGGGCAACGAGTTCATCAGGTCAATCATCGACGGGGAGGTTAAAAACGTCGGGTCCGGCCAGGTTGGACTTATAGCCATTAAGGGGGAGCCTTACATAGCCCTTCAGGTTCTCCAAAGGTGTTACGTAGATGAATTCAGGAAGAGGCACTGCTTTGACACAGACCAGGAGAGGGTGCTCATAACGGTTTCGGACGTGGAACGGGCCTACGACCCCGGAAGGAAGGCCTACCTTATCAAAACTTTCTCCTTCGTGAACCCCCCGAGGAGCGTTTATCCTGCGGGCAACTTTGAACGGCTCGTTAAAGAGAACGCAGAGATGAGGACGCTAACGACGCTCTACGGGGAAAACCAGGCCGGTAGATCCTCCCACATGGAGATTTTCCTGGACGAGTACGATACCTACTCGAACTCGTACGTTCCGTTGCTTGCCATGGCCGTTGCCTTCCAGCCCGAAGCATGGCCGGCTTTTATGATAGGTTTGAGCGCGGTTGGGGGAGTTTACATAACCAACGAGGAACATGAAAAGGCCTTTGGCGCCTTCACCATCGTGGATCAGTCCAGCGATGTTGAAACCACGGTCAAATACGTGGAGCTGAGGTATCACGTAAAGAATGCAAACCATAACACGAGGTTCCCCTTTGCATACCTGCTGTTCGGGTAGCGTCTTTTTTATTTTCCCTGCGTTTTCATTCTCACACCCGGTCAGGCGTTCCAAAACTTTTATAAAAGCGAGGTCAAGCTAAGTTTAGGCTTAGCTTACGCTCATTTGGAGGTGAGAGTATGGGACTGAGACCAGCCAAGATTGATAGGGACGTTGATAAGCCCGCTTACACGAGGAGGAAGTACATCCGCGGTGCGCCCGGTCCGAGAATAACGATCTTCGATATGGGCAACCTCTCAGCCGAGTTCGAGTACGAGGTGAGCCTTCACGCCGAGCAGGCCATGCAGATAAGGCAGAACGCCCTCGAGGCCATCCGTATCCAGGTGAACAGGTACCTCCAGAAGAACGTCGGTAGGAGCAACTTCCACTTCAAGATAAGGGTCTACCCCTTCCAGGTGCTCCGTGAGAACCCGATGGCTACCGGAAGGAAGGCCGACCGTTACGGAAACGGTATGCGCAGGCCCTTCGGAAAGCCGATAGGCCTCGCCGCTCGCGTCAAGAAGGACCAGAAGATCATCACCGTCTGGGTGAACGAGAACCACCTCAAGTTCGCCCTCGGCGCCATGCACAGGGCCAAGATGAAGCTGCCCTACAGCGCCTACTACAGGATCTACGACAGGGAAGGCAACGACATCACCAGCAAGGTTCTCTCGACCATGAAGCGCTGAAGTGCAGCGCTTGTCCTCTTCTACATTTTCATAACCTGTTGCGTTTGCGCCTCGATCCGATGGTTTTTTGCCATATGTTCATAATGATTATTAACGATGCCGTCCAACTTAGACTGGTGGGATGATGGTAAGCTCAGGTTTCAAGGCCATGCTTCTCAAGCTCGGCGTTCCGGAGGACAGGTTGACCGTTCTTGAGGGTAAGGGTGGAGTGATGGAGGGTGAATTCGAAGGCATCAGGTACGTTCGCTTTCGTGATTCTGCCAAGGGCTTCCGGCGCGGAACGGTTGTCTTTGATAATGGAGACGTTGTTCTGGGGTTTCCCCACATAAAGCGCGTCGTCCAGCTTGAAAAGGGTATAAAACGGGTGTTCAAGAACAAACCCTTCTACGTGGAGGAGAAGGTGGACGGCTACAACGTCCGCGTCGTCAGGGTTCGGGATAGGGTTCTCGCCCTCACAAGGGGAGGCTTTATCTGCCCCTTCACGACGGAGCGAATACTCGACTTCATAAACGAGGGGTTCTTCAGGGACTACCCAAACCTCGTCCTGGCGGGGGAGATGGCCGGGCCTGAAAGCCCCTACATCGTCGAGGGGCCGCCCTACGTGAAGGAGGACATCGAGTTCTTCCTCTTTGACATCCAGGAAAAGGGAACGGGGAGGAGCCTCCCGGTGGAGGAAAGGTATCGGCTGGCGGATGAGTACGGTATTCGTCACGTTGAGAGCTTCGGCCTCTACGACCGTTCAAAAATTGAGGAGCTGCATGAGCTAATCGAAAGGCTCAGCAGGGAGAGGAGAGAGGGCATCGTCATGAAAACGCCCGACATGAAGAGAATCGCGAAATACGTCACCTCCTACGCCAACATAAACGACATCCGGATAGGTTCCCACATATTCTTCGACCTGCCCCACGGCTACTTCATGGGGAGGATTAAACGCCTCGCCTTTTACCTGGCCGAGAGGCACGTCAGGGGTGAGGAGTTCGACGAGTATGCCAGGGCCCTTGGAAAGGCCCTTCTGAGGCCCTTCGTCGAGAGCATCCACGAGGTTGCCAGCGGCGGCGAGGTCGAGGAGGTCTTCACGGTGAGGGTGAAGAACATAAGCACCGCCCACAGGATGGTGACCCACTTCGAGAGGCTTGGAGTCAAGATACACATCGAGGACATCGAGGACCTGAAGAACGGCTACTGGAGGATAACCTTCAAGCGCGTCTATCCCGACGCCACGCGGGAGATGAGGGAGCTGTGGAACGGGCTGGCGTTTGTGGACTGATTTGAAGGAGTTTTGGGTACAGGGATCTGCTCTAAAGTGCAGGGAACCCCAGGGGATGGGGGGCCTCAACGGAAATCCTTAAATAGTTCACACACGATTATCATAATCATGAGTGAACTATTCGTGAACCGCACCCGGGAACTGGAGGCACTGAAGAAGGCTTACCTAAGTGAGCGGAAGGAGCTGATACTGGTCTACGGGCGCAGGAGGATAGGGAAGACCGAGCTCGTGAAGCGGTCGGTTGAAGGGATTCCGCACGTTTATTTCTTCGCCGAGGAGGCCCTCGAAGGTGAGAACCTATCGACTTTCAGGAGACTCGTCGGGAAGGCCCTTAAGAATCCCCTGATCGGCAGGGCCGAGCTCTCGTGGGAGGAGTTGTTCGAAATCCTCGACGGCTCCGGAGTGGTGGTTATAATAGACGAGTTCCCGAACCTTATCAGGCAGAACTCCGGGATGTTGTCAAAGTTCCAGAAAATCTGGGACGGCTCAAGGGGCCTGAAGCTTGTTTTAACCGGCTCCTCGGTTAGCGTGATGGAGAGTCAGGTTCTCGGCCACAGGAGCCCGCTCTACGGCAGGAGGACGCTCTCACTGAAGCTAAACCCCCTAAGTTTCTTCCACCTGAGGGAGTTCTTTCCCGACAGGGGCTGGGAGGAGCTGGTGAGGATTTACGGGATAACCGACGGCATTCCCGCGTACATCCAGGAGGTTCGCTTCAGGCTCAGTGCCGGTGAAAGGTTCGAGGAGGTCTTCCAGCCCAACAAGCCCCTCTTTGACGAGGCCGAATTCCTCCTGAGGAGCGAGCTGAGGGAGCCGAGGAGGTACTTCTCAATACTCAAGGCGATAGCCTTTGGGAAGACGAGGTTTGGGGAGATAGTGAGCTTCACCGGTCTGCCAAGCTCGACGGTTTCAAAGTACCTCGACAACCTGCAGGAGCTCCACATAGTCGAGGAGAGGCATCCCGTTGGCGAGTCCGGGCGGAGGAGGAACGCGAGGTACTACATAAGCGACCTGTACTTCACCTTCTGGTTCCGCTTCGTCTACCCCAACCGCTCCCAGCTCCTCGAGTACGGTCACATCGAGGGCTTCGAGGAAGACTACAACCGCTACCTCGGCTTCGTCTTTGAAAAGGTCGCCGAGCAGTTCCTGGTAAAGCTCAGCAAGTCCGGAAACCTGCCCTTCAGGTTCACCAAGGTTGGAAGGTGGTGGCGTAAGAACGAGGAGATTGACCTCGTGGCTTTGAACGAGCGGGAGAAGAAGGTGCTGTTTGTGGAGGTCAAGTGGAAGGATTTGAGGGAGAGAGAAACCATGGGGATTTTGAGGGACCTGGAGAGGAAGGCGGAACTGGTGGGTCTTGAAGATTGGGAGAAGGCTTGCGGGCTGGTGGCGAAGGAAGTTGGGGGCAGGGAGGAGCTTAGAGAGGAGGGCTACCTCGCCTGGGACCTGGGGGACTTCGAAAGGCTTATCTCCTCAAAGCTCGAAGTTTGAGGGGTGGTAGGTAATGCTGCTGACAGTTCATCAGCTCCCCTTTGATGTGGTGCACCTGCAGGCGCTCCTGTTTTCGATAATGCCGGTGCTGTTACAACGATAGACGTCCACCCCATAAAGCAAGGGATCCCTCTGGAACTGCAAGGAACCATAAGTAACTGGCACGGAGGAGAGCCTATATACGTGGTTGCAAGGGTCTTTGAGATCGGCCTCTACGCCTTCGCCCTCAAATGATAAGGGCCGGCAAGTTCGAGAGGGGGAGGGAGGTGGAGAAGCTTTGACCTGTCAAAGCTCCCGGAAGACCCTCTCCAGGACGGGGTCGGGGATGGTGTACCTTCCTTCCCTTTTCTCCACGTAGCCCGACTTCACGAGGTTTTCTAGCAGGGCCGAAAAGTTCGAGTCGTTCACGTAGCCCAGCTTCAGCGTGACGTAGTCCTTTATGTCCTTCCACCTTGAATAGCCGAGCGCCACCGCCTTCAAAATCACCCTGTATCTGGGGCTGTAGGCGAAGAGCCTCGAAAGCTCGCCATCTGCTATTGATTTGGCCTCCCTCAGAACCTCCTCAATGGCCTCCCCGTGTCTGAGCTTCCTCGTGACGCGGGTGTAGCCATAGAGGGCCAGCCAGCCGGGAATCCCGTCGAGTTTCTCCACCGCATCTTCGATCTCGCGCTCGCTTACCTCAACCCCCGCCTCTTCAAATCCCCTCCTCAAAAATTCGGCACTCAGCCCCGGTTCAAACCTTTCCAGGGCTATGTCGTGGTGGTACCTGCCGAAAAGGGGGGCATTTGGGTCGTCCGGCTTGAGGAAGTCAAAGAGAAGACCCACCTCCGAGCCGGTCATGATGAAGGTCAGGTTGGGCAGGTTGTCCACGGCGTAAGCTAAAATCCCATCGTACCTTGTGGCTCCCCCGAAACGCAGGTATTGAGCCTCGTCGAAGGCTATGACGACCCTCCCGGCCTTTTCACCGTAGTCGTTGAGAGCCTCAAGGAGTTCAGTTATTGAGAAATCCCGCGAAGTTATCTCGACCCTGAAGCCGGAAACGCTGACCCCGCGAACCCTCTCAAGGAAGGCCCTTGCCTCTTCGACCAGCCTCTTCTTCCCGCTCATCCCCGAGAGCAACATCTTTCCGATTACGTACCTGTTCACCGAGGAGAACTCCGAGTATGTTTTCCGTACGTCTATCTTGATTGAGGGGTTTGGGAGCTCGTTCAGCGCAACGTTCAGGAGAGAGCTTTTGCCGAGCCTTCTCAACCCTAGGAGAAGAACCAGCCTCTCCCCGCGCTCCACGGAGCTTTCAAGCTCCCCCAGCTCCACCTCCCTGTCGAACAGTTCTTCCCTCCGGGTCTTCGGGTATGGTGAGAACAGCATTAACTTGCACCCCCACAAGTTACTTGCACCCCTGCAAGTTAAAAGGTTTTCCATCAAACTTCGCGAAGGCGAAGTTTGCTTTGCAAAAAATTTGTATACCTCCAAACCCAAAAAAGGGTGGAACGGTTCGAAAGCCTTTTAAATAGTCTCCATAGACCCCACTTCAGCGTTAAAGTACCCACAGCAAAGGATGACGGAAAAATGGCCTGGCACATATTCATTCCAGATTCGCTCCTTGAAGAGACCGACGACCCGAAAATCAGGACGTACAAGGTTGGGCAGATAGCCAGGGCCGCTGCAATCTTCGGCGTCGAGCACGTGTGGATCTACAGGGCCGGCGGCAGGGACGGAAGGTTCATCAAGACGATCCTTGAGTACGCGGAAACGCCCCAGTACCTCAGGAAGAGGCTGTTCCCCCTCATGCCGGAGCTCAGATACGTCGGCGTTATCCCGCCGCTGAGAACACCCCACCACAAGCTCAAGGGCAAGCCCAGGGTTGGAGAAATCCGCGAGGGCTTTGCCTTCCGAAAGGGAAGGAGAACTTACGCGGACATCGGCCTCGACGACCTCGCCGCGGTGGAGGGCGACGTTGAGGGGCGCGCAACTTTCAGAATCGTCTCAGCAAGGCCTCTCAGGGTGATACCGGCGAAGCCAGAGGAGTACTGGGGGTACAGTGTGCATCTCACGAGGAAGTCACTGGCAAAAACACTTAAAAAGGCCAGGCTGGATTTGGCGATTGCCACCTCCCGGAGGGGGCGTGACGTTCGAGAGGTGAAGCTTCCCCCGCTCGAGGGGGAGGTCGGATTCGTGTTTGGTTCACCGAGGAAGGGCGTGATGGAGCTCCTCGGCGAGGAGGAATATGACTTTGATCTAATCCTCAACACCATTCCAAATCAGCGGACGGCCACCGTCCGCACCGAGGAGGCCGTGTTGGCCACACTCGCGGTGTTTAATCTCATAAGGAGGGATTGAGATGGGAAAAATACACAGGCCAAGGAGAGGTTCACTGGCTTACTCCCCGAGAAAGAGGGCTAGGAGTATAGTCCCAAGAATCAAGAAGTGGCCGAAGGACAGTGAGGTCAGGATGCTCGGTTTCGCCGGCTACAAGGCCGGCATGACCCACGTCCTTATGATCGACGACAGGCCAGGGCTTACCAAGGGCAAGGAGATCTTCATGCCGGTCACGGTGGTCGAGGTCCCGCCGCTCTTCGTCTACGGCATCAGGGCCTACAGGCAGGGCTACCTCGGTCTCGAGACCGCCACTGAGGTCTGGTTCCACGAGCTCAACGACCACGTTAAGAGGCGCATAAAGACCCTGCCGAAGAACTACGACGAGGACGCGTTCAAGGCCAAGCTTGCCCAGCTTGAGGAGCTTATCAACAGCGGCGAGATAGTTGACGTCAGGCTTCTCGTCCACACCCAGCCGTGGCTCATCAAGCTCAAGAAGAAGCCCGAGGTCATGGAGTACGCCATCGGTGGCGACGACGTCAGGGCCAAGTTCGACTACGCCAAGGAGAAGATAGGCAAGGAGCTCCGCGCGAGCGAGGTTCTCCACGAGGGCGAGCTCCTCGACGTCATAGCCGTCACCAAGGGTAAGGGAACCCAGGGCCCGGTCAAGCGCTGGGGTGTCAAGATACAGTTCCACAAGGCCCAGAGGGCTGGTAAGGGCAGGCACATCGGTAACCTCGGTCCGTGGCACCCGACCAGGGTCATGTGGACCGTCCCCCTCGCGGGTCAGATGGGCTTCCACCACAGGACCGAGTTCAACAAGAGGCTCATAGCCATAGGTGAGAACGGTGTTCTCAAGCTTGGTGACAAGAAGGAGATAGAGATCACTCCGAAGGGCGGCTTCCCGCACTACGGTGTCATAAGGAGCGACTTCCTCATGATACAGGGCACCGTTCCGGGAGCCTTCAAGAGGATCATCAGGGTCAGGCCGGCTATAAGGGCGCCGAAGAAGAGGCCGCCGGTTGAGAGGCCGCAGATAACCTACGTCAGTAGGGAATCCAAGCAGTGAGGTGAGATAGATGAAGGTTAAGGTTTTCAATCTCGAAGGCGAGCCTGTGGAGGAGATAGAGCTTCCGAAGGTCTTTGCCACTCCGTTCAGGCCCGACCTCATCAGGAGGGCTGTCATCGCCTCATGGACCCACAGGATACAGCCGCAGGGCAGGGACCCTATGGCCGGCAAGAGAAGGGTCACCGAGAACATCGGAAAGGGCCACGGAATGGCCAGGGTTGAGAGGATAAAGACCTCCCCGAGGTTCGCCGCCTTCGTACCCTTCGCGAGGGGTGGAAGGAGAACCCACCCGCCCAAGGTTGAGAAGGTCATATGGGAGGACATCAACAAGAAGGAGCGCAGGCTCGCCATAATGAGCGCGATAGCAGCTACGGCCAACTACGACCTCGTCAGGGCCAGGGGACACATCGTTGACAACGTCCCGCAGGTTCCGATAGTGGTCACCGACGACCTCGAGAAGGTCTTCAAGACCGCCCAGACCAGGGAGATATTCAAGAAGCTCGGCGTCTGGGACGACATAGAGAGGGCCAAGAGGAACACCAAGATAAGGGCCGGCAAGGGCAAGATGCGCGGAAGGCGCTACAAGAAGGCCAAGGGCCCGCTCATCGTTGTCGCCAAGAACGAGGGAATCGTCCAGGGAGCCAGGAACCACCCGGGCGTTGATGTCGTCACCGTTGAGAACCTTGGCGTTGAGCTTCTCGCTCCGGGCACCCACCCGGGAAGGCTCACGGTCTGGACCAAGGGCGCCATAGAGAGGCTTAGGGAGATTTACGGGTGATGAGAGATGGATCCGTACAAGGTTATCGTCAAGCCTGTCGTCACGGAGAAGGCCGTGGCCATGATCGAGAACGAGAACAAGCTCACCTTCATAGTTGACAGAAGGGCTACCAAGCAGGACATCAAGAAGGCCGTGGAAGCGATGTTCGATGTCAAGGTCGAGAAGGTCACCACCCTCGTGACCATGAAGGGCGAGAAGAAGGCCTACGTGAAGCTCAAGCCTGAGTACAGCGCAAGTGAGGTTGCTGCCAGGATAGGATTGTTCTGACGGGGTGAGTGAGATGGGAAAGAGTCTGATTCAGCAGAGGAGAGGTAAGGGAACCACGACCTTTAGGGCCCCCTCCCACAGGTACAGGGGTGCCGTCAGGTACGTTCCGCTCAACCTTACCAAGGAGAAGACCCTCGTCGGCAAGGTCGTCGAGATACTCCACGACCCGGGCAGGACCGCTCCAGTTGCCCGCGTCAAGTTCGAGAACGGCATGGAGAAGCTCATCATAGCTCCGGAAGGAGTCCTCGTCG
The DNA here is from genome assembly GCF_012027495.1 of Thermococcus sp. JdF3. Taxonomy (NCBI): domain Archaea; kingdom Methanobacteriati; phylum Methanobacteriota; class Thermococci; order Thermococcales; family Thermococcaceae; genus Thermococcus; species Thermococcus sp. JdF3. The sequence continues at coordinate 352,957 of NZ_SNUK01000001.1, forward strand.
GCGAAGAGATAGCCATCGGGCCGAACGCTCCGATCAAGATTGGCAACACCCTCCCGCTTGCCATGATACCGGAGGGAAGCTACGTCTACGACATCGAGGGAGTTCCGGGCGACGGCGGCAAGTACGTCCGCGCCGGCGGTGCCTACGCCCTTGTCGTCAGCAGGGAGAAAGACAAGGTCATAGTCCAGCTTCCGAGCGGTGAGCTCAAGCAGTTCAAGCCGGCCTGCCGGGCAACCATAGGTGTCGTCGCCGGCGGCGGTAGGCTCGAGAAGCCCATCGTCAAGGCGGGTAAGGCCTACTACATCGCCAGGGCCAGGAACAGGTTCTGGCCGAAGCCGAGGGGTGTCAAGATGAACGCCGTCAACCACCCGCACGGTGGTAAGGAGCACCACATAGGAAGGCCGAGCACCGTTTCGAGGCGCGCCCCGCCCGGAAGGAAGGTCGGTCACATAGCCGCGAGAAGAACGGGTAGGAGGAAGTGATGAAGATGGCGAGAAAGAAGGAGTTTAAGTACAGGGGTTACAGCTTCGAGGAACTGCTCAACATGTCACTCGAGGACTTCGCCAAGCTCCTCCCGGCCAGGCAGAGGAGGAGCCTCAAGCGCGGCCTCAGCCCGGAGCAGAAGAAGCTCCTCAGGAAGATCAGGCTTGCCAAGAAGGGCAAGTACAGCAAGCCGATAAGGACCCACAGCAGGGACATGGTTATACTCCCCGAGATGGTCGGCATGACCATCCACGTCTACAACGGAAAGGAGTTCGTCCCGATAGAGATCAAGGAAGAGATGATAGGCCACTACCTCGGCGAGTTTGCCCTCACAAGAAAGGTCGTCCAGCACGGCTCGCCTGGTGTCGGTGCGACCAGGTCATCGATGTTCGTGGCGGTCAAGTGAGGTGGTTTAGATGAGCAGGGGCAGGTTTTCCTACTCATTCCAAAATTTTGACCCAGAGAAGATGGCTCGTGCCAGCGGAAGGGACCTCAGGATATCCCCGAAGCACAGCGTTGAGCTCCTCAGGGAGATCAGGGGGATGATGGTCAACGACGCACTCAGGTACCTCGACGACGTCATAGCCCTCAAGAGGCCGGTTCCGATGAAGCGCCACAACGACAGCCAGGGCCACAAGCCGGGCAGGGGCTTCGGTCCGGGTAGGTACCCGGTCAAGGTCGCCAGGGCCGTCAAGAAGGTCCTCCTCAACGCCAAGAACAACGCCGAGCAGAAGGGCCTTGACCCGGACAGGCTCAGGATAATCCACGCGGCAGCGCACAGGGGCCCGGTCCTCAGGGGTTACATCCCGAGGGCCTTCGGAAGGGCCACACCGTTCAACGAGCAGACCACCCACATCGAGATAGTCGTTGAGGAGATTAGGAGGTGAGACTTTTGGCGATCGAGAGATACTTCATCAAGGAAAACGTTAGGGATATGCTCATCGACGAGTACCTCGAGAAAGAGCTCAGAAGGGCCGGCTACGGTGGAATCGACATCAAGAAGACCCCGCTCGGAACCAAGGTCACCATCTTCGCCGCCAACCCCGGCTACGTCATAGGCAGGGGCGGCAGGCGCATAAGGGAGCTCACCAGGATACTCGAGAGGAAGTTCAACCTCGAGAACCCGCAGATCGAGGTCGAGGAGATCAAGAACCCCTACCTCAACGCCAAGGTCCAGGCCGTCAGGCTCGCCCAGGCCCTTGAGAGGGGCGTCCACTTCAGAAGGGCCGCCTACTCGGCCATCAGGGCCATAATGAGGAACGGCGCCAGGGGCGTTGAGATTCGCCTGAGCGGAAAGCTCACCGGTGAGAGGGCTAAAAGCGTCAGGTTCTACCAGGGCTACCTTGCCAAGGTCGGAAATCCGGCCGAGACCCTCGTCAGCAAGGGCTACGCCCAGGCCAGGCTCAAGCTCGGTGTCATCGGTGTTAAGGTTTCCATCATGCCGCCCGACGCCAAGCTCCCGGACGAGATTGAGGTCATAGAGAAGCTCGTTGAGGAAGAGGTGAGCACCAATGAAGCCGAGTGAGATTAGGGAGATGAGCATCGAGGAGATCGACAAGAAGCTCAGGGAGCTCCGCCTCGAGCTCGCCAAGGAGAGGGGTGTGCTCACCATGGGGGCCTCCATAGAGAACCCCATGGTCATCCGCAACCTCAGGCGCGACATAGCGCGCCTGCTTACCATAAAGAAGGAGAAGCTTAGGGAGAAAAGGTGAGGTTCGGTGCCAAGGATTGTTAACCCTCTGGATGAGATGCTCTTTAAGGAGGTCCTGAAGGAGCAGCAGAGAATTAGAGTGTACATAGAGAAGGCCCGCTACGGAAAGCTTAAAACCATAATTGAGGGCATAGACGAGAAGGAGTTCGACCTGGATGATATAGCAAAGAAGCTGAAGGCGAAGCTGGCATGCGGCGGAACGGTAAAGAAGGGAAGGATAGAACTCCAGGGAGACCACAGAGAAAGGGTCAAGAAGTTGCTCGGAGACCTTGGATTTTCCGAGGACTTGATAGAAATCGAGTGAATCAGAAAAACATCATCTGGGGCGAGCTCATAGGGCTGAAAGCAAAAATTATAAGGGCATCTCATCCAGAGCTGGTTGGCATCGAGGGCTACGTCCTTGACGAGACGAGGAACACCCTCACCATCGGCGGTGAGAGGGTCTGGGTTATCCCGAAGGACGTGGCGGAGCTCGAGTTTGAAGTTGGCGGTAAAAAAATCCGAATCAACGGAAAGGAACTGATTGGAAGACCCGAGATGAGATTGAAGAAGAGGTGGCGAAAATGAGAGAGATTGGATTGAAGGTTCAGCCTCCCGCTGAGAAGTGTGACGATCCCCACTGCCCATGGCACGGACACCTCAGGATACACGGCAGGTACTTCGAGGGTGTCGTCGTCAGCGACAAGGGCAAGAAGACCGTCGTTGTCGAGAGGCGGCACTACCACTACCTCAAGAAGTACGAGAGGTACGAGCTCAGGAGGAGCAAGGTTCACGCTCACAACCCGGAGTGCATAGACGCCAAGGTCGGCGACAGGGTCCTCATCGCCGAGACCCGGCCGATAAGCAAGACCAAGAGCTGGGTTGTCGTTGCCGTCACCAAGAGGGCTGGCGAGAGGTGATATGAATGGCGAAGAAGGGTGCAGGTGCTACGAGAGGAATTAGCCCGGTCAGGCCGACTCGCGCTCTTCCGATAGGCGCTTACCTCAAGGTCGCCGACAACAGCGGCGCCAAGGTCGTCCAGATAATAGGCGTCGTCGGCTACAAGGGCACCAGAAGGAGGCTCGCCTCCGCTGGCGTCGGCGACATGGTCGTCGCCACCGTCAAGAAGGGAAGGCCCGACATCAGGCACCAGGTTGTTAGGGCCGTTGTCGTCAGGCAGAGGAAGGAGTACAGGCGCCTTGACGGCATGCGCGTTAAGTTCGAGGACAACGCGGCAGCGATAGTCACCCCCGAGGGTGTCCCGAGGGGAACCGAGATCAGGGGTGCCATAGCCAGGGAGGCCGCCGAGCGCTGGGTAAGGCTCGGCAGCATAGCGAGCATAGTGTTGTGAGGTGAGAAAGATGAAGTTGAAGACCAGGCAGCCGAGGAAGCAGAGAAGGTTCCTCTACAACGCTCCCCTTCACCTTAGGAGCAAGGTAATGGCCGCCACCCTGAGCGAGGATCTCAGGAACAAGTACGGCGTCAGGAGCCTCCCGATAAGGGCTGGCGACAAGGTCCGCGTGATGCGCGGAGACTTCAAGGGTAAGGAAGGGAAGGTCGTTGAGGTTGACCTCAAGAGGTACAGGATACACGTCGAGGGCGTTACCCACAAGAAGACCGACGGAACCGAGGTTTACTACCCGCTCCACCCGTCGAACGTTATGATAATCGAACTCAACCTCGACGATGAGAGGAGAGAGAAGATAATTAGTAGGAGGGCTGGTTGATGGCGAGGAAAGGCGCTAAGAGGCACCTTAAGAGACTTGCCGCTCCCACTCAGTGGTACATTTCAAGGAAGACCTACAAGTGGGCGGTCAGGCCGAGGCCGGGTCCGCACAGCATGAGGACCTCCATCCCGCTGCTCTACATAGTCAGGGACTACCTCGGCTACGCCAAGACCGCCCGCGAGGCGAGGAAGATACTCAACGAGGGCAAGATCCTCGTTGATGGCAGGGTTAGGAAGGACTACAAGTTCCCGGTCGGCATCATGGACGTCGTTTCAATCCCCGAGACCGGCGAGCACTACAGGGTCCTTCCGAACAGGATCGGCAAGCTCATACTCCACCCGATAAGCGAGAAGGAAGCCAACATCAAGCCGCTCAGGATCAGCAACAAGCGCATGGTTAAGGGGGCCAAGGTTCAGCTCAACCTCCACGACGGAAGCAACCACCTGGTCACCATGGACGAGAAGGACAGGTACATGACCGCCAGCACCGTTCTGATGAAGGTCCCCGAGAGGGAGGTCATCGAGGTTCTCCCGTTCGAGGTCGGTGCCTACGTCTTCGTTACCCAGGGTAAGAACGTCGCCAGGAAGGGTAAGGTCGTCGAGGTCAGGCAGTTCCCGATGGGATGGCCGGACGTCGTCACCATCGAGGACGAGAACGGGGAGCTCTTCGACACCCTGAAGGAGTACGCCTTCGTCGTTGGTAAGGAGAAGCCGGAGATTTCCCTTCCGTGAGGTGAGATAAGATGCAGATCAACAGAGAGGCTATCCTAGCGGACTGGGAAGCTCACCCGATGAGGAAGCCCAGGATCGCTAAGCTTACCATCAACATTGGAGTTGGCGAGAGCGGTGAGAGGCTCACCAAGGCTGAGACGATGCTGGAGGGGCTCGTCGGCCAGAAGCCGATAAGGAGAAGGGCCAAGCAGACCAACAAGGACTTCGGAATCAGGCGCGGAGAGCCGATAGCGGTGAAGGTCACCCTCCGCGGCAAGAAGGCCGAGGAGATGCTGAACAGGCTCCTCGAGGCCGTTGACAGGAAGCTCAAGGCGAGCAACTTCGACGAGCACGGCAACTTCTGCTTCGGAATCCAGGAGCACATCAACATACCGGGCGTTGAGTACGACCCGGAGATAGGCATCTTCGGTATGGACGTCTGCGTTACCCTCGACAGGCCAGGATACAGGGTTGCCAAGAGGAAGAGGCAGAGGAAGAAGCTCCCGACCAAGCACAAGCTGACCAAGGAGGAGGGTATCGTCTTCGCTATTGAGGAGTTTAAGGTCACCGTGGAGGGATTGTGAGATGGCGAAGGCTGACTACAACAAGAGGAAGCCCAGGAAGTTTGGGAAGGGCGCGAGAAGGTGCATGCGCTGCGGCCAGTACGGCCCGATAATCAGGATACACGGCCTTATGCTCTGCAGACACTGCTTTAGAGAGATAGCCCCCAAGCTGGGCTTTAAGAAGTACGAGTGAGGTGAGAGGAGATGACGTTGCTTGATCCGCTGGCGAACGCTCTCTCCCACATAACCAACAGCGAGAGGGTCGGTAAGGAGGAGGTTTACCTCAAGCCGGCTTCCAAACTCATGGGAGAGGTCCTCAGGGTTATGCAGGAGAACGGCTACATCGGTGAGTTTGAGTTCATAGACGACGGAAGGGCCGGCATCTACAGGGTGCAGCTCATCGGAAAGATCAACAAGGCTGGAGCGATAAAGCCGAGGTTCCCGGTCAAGGCCAGGGAGTACGAGGCCTGGGAGAAGAGGTTCCTTCCGGCCTTCGAGTTCGGTATCCTCATAGTCTCGACCTCCCAGGGCGTCATGACCCACAAAGAGGCCATCGAGAAGGGAATCGGCGGAAGGCTGATAGCCTACGTCTACTGAGGTGAGAGAGATGCCGATAGACGCGTGGGTAAGGGAAGAGGTTGAGATTCCAGAGGGAGTCGAGGTCACCGTTGAGGGGAACACCGTTAAGGTCAAGGGCCCCAGGGGCGAGCTCCAGAGGGAGCTCAAGTATCCGGGCGTTAGGATATTCACCGAGGACGGCAAGGTCGTCGTCTTCAAGGAGTTCCCGAGGAAGAGGGACATAGCCATAGCCAGGACCTTCAAGGCCCACATAGCGAACATGATCAGGGGAGTCACCGAGGGTTTCACCTACAGGCTCAAGATCGTTTACAGCCACTTCCCGATGACCGTCAAGGTTCAGGGTGACGAGGTCGTCATCGAGAACTTCCTCGGTGAGAAGAACCCGAGGAGGGCGAGGATCCTTCCGGGAGTTACCGTTAAGGTCTCCGGCCAGGAGGTCATCGTCGAGGGCATAGACAGGGAAGCGGTTGGCCAGACCGCGGCCAACATCGAGCAGGCTACCAAGATAACCAAGTGGGACAGGCGTGTCTTCCAGGATGGTATCTACATCGTTGAGAAGGCTGGTAAGCCGATAAAGTTCTGAGGTGTGAGAAATGAACGAGAAGGCGAGACTCCTTAGGATAAGGGCCAGGATCAAGAGGAAGAAGCCCCGCTTCCTTCGCCAGGAGTGGTGGAGGTTCCCCAAGTTCAGGAACGACCCGAAGTGGCGCAGGCCGAAGGGAATCGACAGCAAGATGAGGCTCAAGAAGAAGGGCAAGCCCCGCTCACCCAGCATAGGCTGGAGCTCCCCGAGGGCCGTTCGCGGTCTCCACCCGAGCGGCTACGAGGAGGTTCTTGTCCACAACGTCAGGGAGCTTGAGGCCATCGACCCGACCAGGCAGGCTGCGAGGATAGCGAGAACCGTTGGGGCCAGGAAGAGAGAGGCCATACTCGCCAGGGCCAAGGAGCTCGGCGTGAAGGTACTCAACCCGTGAGGTGAGGCTCATGCTCAGGATGCAGAGAAGGATTGCCGCTGATTTGTTGAAGTGCGGTGAGAACAGGGTCTGGATCGACCCGGAGAGGATTGACGACGTCGCCGCCGCCATAACCAGGGAGGACGTGAGAAGGCTCATCAACGACGGCGTCATCAAGAAGAAGCCCGTCAAGGGCCAGAGCAGGGCCCGCGCCAGGGTCTACCAGGAGGCCAGGAAGAAGGGTCGCCACAGGGGCCCGGGAAGCAAGAAGGGTAAGAAGACCGCCAGGATGGGCAAGAAGGAGCGCTGGATGATGACGATAAGGGCCCTCAGGAAGGAGCTCAGGAAGCTCAAGGCCGAGGGCAAGCTCGACGAGCACACCTACAGGCGGCTCTACATCCGCGCCAAGGGCGGCCAGTTCAAGAACAAGAGGCAGCTCTACCTGTTCATGCAGGAGCACGACATACTGAAGGAGTGAGGTGAGAGAGATGGCACACGGACCGAGGTATAGGGTTCCGTTCAGGAGAAGGAGAGAGGGTAAGACTAACTATCACAAGAGGCTCGCCCTCCTCAAGTCTGGAAAGCCCAGGCTTGTCGTGAGGAAGACCCTCAACCACCACGTCGCCCAGATAGTCCTCTACGACCCGAAGGGTGACAGGACCGTCGTTTCGGCTCACACCAGGGAGCTCATGAGGGACTTCGGCTGGAAGGGCCACGGCGGCAACACCCCGAGCGCCTACCTGCTCGGTCTCCTCCTGGGCTACAAGGCCAAGAAGGCCGGCATCGAGGAGGCTATCCTTGACATAGGCCTCCACCCGCCGACCAGGGGTTCGAGCATCTTCGCAGTCCTCAAGGGAGCTGTTGATGCGGGCCTGGACGTTCCGCACAGCGAGGAGATCTACCCCGAGGACTACAGGATAAACGGCGAGCACATAGCCAACTACGCCAGGGCCCTTAAGGAGGAGGACGAGGCCCTCTACAGGAAGCAGTTCAGCGGCTATCTCGTCAAGGGCCTCGAGCCCGAGAAGCTCCCCGAGCACTTTGAGGATGTTAAGGCTAAGATAATCGAGAAGTTTGAGGGGGCGAGAGAATGAGCGACCCGAGAGAGATGACCCAGCGCGTCCTTGAGGAGTGGGAGCCGAGGACCAAGCTCGGCAGGCTCGTCAAGGAGGGTCAGATAACTGACATTCACGAGATATTCCGCAAGGGCTACCAGATCAAGGAGCCGGAGATAGTTGACGTCCTCCTCCCGGAGGTCAACATGAGGGAGAACCAGGAGGTTCTCGACATAGCCCTCACCGTCAGGATGACCGACAGCGGCAGGAGGATCCGCTTCAGGGTTCTCGCTGCTGTGGGCAACAGGGACGGCTACGTTGGCCTTGGAATCGGCCACGGGAAGGAGGTTGGAATAGCCATCAGGAAGGCCATCAACTACGCCAAGATGAACATCATCGAGATCAAGCGCGGCTGTGGAAGCTGGGAGTGCAGGTGCAGGAGGCCGCACTCAATCCCGTTCGCCGTCGAGGGCAAGGAGGGTAGCGTTCGCGTCAAGCTCATGCCGGGGCCGCGTGGACTTGGACTGGTCATAGGTGACGTCGGCAAGAAGATACTCAGCCTCGCCGGCGTCCAGGACGTCTGGTCCCAGACCCTCGGTGAGACGAGAACCACCGTTAACTTCGCCAAGGCGGTCTTCAACGCGCTCTACAACACCAACAGCGTCGCCATCAAGCCGGAGGACATCGAGCGCTACGGCATAATCGTCGGAAGGGAGATGTCCACCAGCTTCCAGGTTGAGTGAGGTGAGAAAAGATGGCAAAGCTCGCACTCATCAGGCTTAGGAGCGGGATAAGGGCGAAGGGTGAGGTCAGGGACACCCTCGCCATGCTCCGCCTCCACAGGATAAACCACCTCGTCCTCGTCGACGACAACCCGAGCTACAAGGGAATGGTTCAGAAGGTCAAGGACTACATCACCTGGGGAGAGATCGACGCCGAGACCCTGGCCAACCTCATCAGGAAGAGGGGCAGGCTCATCGGCAACAGGCCGATAACCGACGAGTACGTTCAGGAGAAGCTCGGCATGACCATCGAGGAGTTCGCCAGGAAGGTTGTCGATGGCGAGATGAAGCTCACGGACCTCCCGAGCATCAAGCCCGTCTTCAGGCTCCACCCGCCGAGGGGCGGCCTCAAGGGCGGCAAGAAGCGCACCTTCAAAGAGGGCGGAGCGCTCGGCTACCGCGGCGAGAAGATAAACGAGCTCATTGAGAGAATGCTCTGAGGTGGCGAGAGATGATAAGGAGGAAGAAGAAGGTTAGGAAGCTCCGCGGAAGTCACACTCACGGATGGGGCTGCAAGAAGAAGCACCGCGGCGGTGGTAGCAAGGGCGGTAAGGGAATGGCCGGAACCGGAAAGAGGAAGAACACCAAGTGGACCTGGGTCATCAAGTACGCCCCGGACCACCTCGGAAAGCGCGGCTTCCACAGGCCCAAGGCCGTCCAGTACACCCCGAATACCATAAACCTCAGCGACATAGACGAGAACCTCGCCCTCTTCCTTGACATGGGTGTTGCCTACGAGGAGGAAGGGAAGGTCATAGTTGACACCACTCAGCTCGGTGTTGACAAGGTTCTCGGAACCGGCAGGCTCAGCAGGCCCCTCGTTGTTAAGGCCTACTACGTTACCCCGAAGGCCGAGGAGAAGATCAAGGCCGCTGGCGGCGAGGTTCTCCTCGCCTGATTCCCCTTTAATTTAACTTTTGGCGGGTGTTAATCATGGGGTTCAGAAACGTAGTGTTCGCGATTGAGAGGTACTTCCCGGAGGTTGAGCGGCCCAAGAGGCACGTGCCGCTTAAGGAAAAGTTCATGTGGACAGGGATCGTTCTGCTGCTGTACTTCATCCTCGCGGAGATTCCGCTCTACGGAATTCCCGCCCAGATCCAGGACTACTTTGCCACGCTCAGATTTGTGCTCGCGGGAAGGAGCGGTTCCCTCCTGACCCTTGGTATCGGTCCAATCGTCACCGCGAGCATTATCATGCAGCTTCTCGTCGGTTCCGAGATAGTTCACCTCGATCTCTCAAATCATGAGGATAGGAGATTCTACCAGGCCGCTCAGAAGCTCTTTGCCGTGTTTATGAGCTTCTTTGAGGCGGCTATATACGTATTCGCAGGTGCGTTTGGTAAGGTTGACATGGGACTAGGGGCGTTCCAGACAGTCACGACACCCGCCGGACAGGTTTACATAGGCCTGGGGTTAGGGATACTCATAATACTCCAGCTCGGCTTTGCCTCCGTCATGCTCATACTCCTGGACGAGCTTGTTAGCAAGTGGGGAATAGGAAGCGGTATCAGCCTGTTCATCGCGGCTGGTGTTTCCCAGACGGTCGTCACCAAGTCCCTTAACCCGTTCACTACCAGTCAGTACGTGGATCCCGTTACCGGTGGCCCCGCCATAATAGGTGCCATTCCAGCGTTCATACAGCACCTGTTCTACGGGGACCTGACCGGCGCGCTGTACAGGGGCACCCTGCCGGACATGATGGACGTCCTTGCCACCATAGTGGTGTTCCTCGTGGTCGTCTACCTCGAGAGCATGCGCGTGGAGATACCCCTCAGCTACGGCCGCGTCACCGTCCGTGGAAGGTACCCGATAAGGTTCATGTACGTCAGCAACATACCAATCATCCTGACCTTTGCTCTCTACTCCAACATCCAGCTCTGGGCCAGGCTCCTCAACAACTACGGCTACACCTTCCTCGGAACGTTTGATGAAAACGGCTACCCACTGACCGGCTTCGTTACCTACCTCTACCCGCCGAGGGACATCTACCACGTCATAGCCGACCCTGGAAGGGCCCTCGTCTACGCGCTGATGACCATATTCTGGGCCATACTCTTTGGATTCCTGTGGGTCGAGCTGACGGGCCTTGACGCCAAGAGCATCGCCAGACAGCTTCAGAGGGCGGGGCTGCAGATACCAGGGTTCAGGCGCGACCCGAGGATACTCGAGAGGGTGCTCAACAGGTACATCCCCTACGTTACCTTCTGGGGTTCGTTCACACTGGCGTTAGTCGCAGTGCTGGCGGACTTCCTGGGTGCCCTCGGTACCGGAACGGGAATCCTCCTTACGGTCGGTATCCTCTACAGGCTCTACGAGGAGATTGCAAGGGAGCAGGCCACGGAGATGTTCCCGGCACTCAGGAAATTCTTTACGAAGTGAGCCCTTTCTTTTCTTTCACAAAACCTTTTAAACTCGGTCCTGTTACTTTCTCCAGAAACCTTCCTGGGTGAGCGTGATGCCGTTTGTGGTCATGATAACAGGAATTCCAGGGGTGGGGAAGAGCACCATAACCAAACTCGCACTCAAGAAGTCCCGGGCCAAGTTCAGGCTCGTCAACTTCGGAGACCTGATGTTCGACGAGGCCGTCGGGGCGGGACTGGTGAGGCACAGGGATGAGATGAGGAAGCTCGACCCGAACGTTCAGAAGGAGCTTCAGATGAAGGCCGCGAGAAGGATAGTCGAGATGTCCCAGCGCGAGCCGGTCCTGATTGACACCCATGCGACGATAAGGACGCCCGTGGGCTACCTCCTCGGTTTTCCCAGGGAGGTTATTGAGGTCATAAACCCAAACTTCATCGTCATAATCGAGGCGGCACCGAGCGAGATACTCGGAAGGCGCCTGCGCGACCTGAAGCGCGACCGTGACGTGGAGACAGAGGAGCAGATACAGAGGCACCAGGACCTGAACCGCGCCGCCGCGGTCAGCTACGCTATGCACTCCAACGCGCTCATAAAGATAATCGAGAATCATGAGGATAAGGGCCTTCGGGAGGCCGTTCACGAGCTTGTTGAAGTACTGGATCTGGCGGTGGGAGAGTATGATTGAGGAGATATACACGTTCCTTGACAGCATCTTTGGGCCGATGATACAGGCCTACAACCCCATAGTGGTGGTTACGGTATCGGGAATCATACTGGGTTCCTTCTTCACCCTGCTGAACTATCTCCTAGTTGACCAGGAGAAGGTCAAGAGGCTTCAGAAGAAGAGCAAAGAGTTCCAGAAGAAGTACAAGGAAGCCCAGGCCGCGAAGGATGAGAAGAAGCTCAAAAAGCTTCAGCAGGAGCAGATGGAGCTCATGAAGCTCCAGAGCGAGGTCATGAAGGACACCATGCTCAAGGTCACCCTGCTTACGATGCCGATATTCTGGATATTCTTCGGCTGGCTCAGGAGATGGTACGTTGAGGTCGGTATCGTGAAGTCCCCCTTCGACTTTTTCCTCTTCGACTGGTTCCACGGCCTCTACCACTCCGCGCTCCCAGCGAGCGAGCTAGGCTACGTCGGCTGGTACGTTCTGACGTCAATGATAACCGGCTACGTCCTCAGGAAGCTCCTCGATATGGGTTAAATTTAAAAACGATTCCCTGAAAGGAAAGGCGAGGTGAGAAGAATGAAGCCGATGTACAGGTCAAGGTCATGGAGAAGGAAGTACGTCAGGACCCCTGGCGGAAGAACCGTCGTCCACTTTGAGAGGAGAAAGCCCAAGGTTGCCCACTGCGCCATGTGCGGCAGGCCGCTCAACGGTTTCCCGCGCGGCAGGCCCAGCGAACTCCGGAAGCTCCCGAAGACAGCCAAGAGGCCGGAGAGGCCCTACGCTAACCTCTGCCCGAGCTGCATGAGGAAGGTCATGAAGGCCCAGGTCAGGGCGGGCGTTGCCCTCTGATTTCGGATGAGGTGCTAATATGCCCAAGGGCTGCCTCGTTATAACCGTCAGCGGCCTGGCAGGCTCGGGAACGACCACCCTCTGCCGCAATCTCGCCAGGCACTACGGGTTCAAACATATCTACGCCGGGCTCATCTTCCGGCAGATGGCGAAGGAGATGGGCATGACTCTGAAGGAGTTCCAGGAGTACGCCGAGCTTCACCCCGAGATCGACCGCGAGGTTGACAGGAGGCAGGTGGAGGCAGCCAGGGAGTGCAACGTCGTTATTGAGGGCCGCCTCGCCGGCTGGATGGTCAAGGATGCGGACCTCAAGATATGGCTCGACGCCCCCATGATGGAGCGTGCAAGGCGCGTTGCCCGCCGTGAGGGAGTCTCCGTCGAGGAGGCCTTTGTGGGAATTGCCGAGCGCGAGAAGGGCAACAGGAAAAGGTATTTAAACCTCTATGGAATTGACATCGACGACAAGTCGATTTATGACTTGATTATTAACACTGCCCATTGGAATCCCGATGGCGTCTTCGCGATTGTGAAGGCCGCCATCGACCACCTATACCCCGACGGTGACGCGGGGTCGGGTGCAAACCCGGGCAACAAAAGATGAGGAGGTGGGATGAATGCCAGCTATGGAAGTCGGAAGGCTTGCCGTTATAATCGCCGGAAGGAGGGCCGGAGAGAAGGTCGTCGTCGTTGACGTCATCGACAGGAACTTCGTCCTCGTTACCGGCGCCGGCCTCAACAAGGTCAAGCGCAGGAGGATGAACGTCAAGCACCTCGAGCCCCTTCCGGAGAAGGTCAGCATCGAGCGCGGCGCCGACGACGAGGCCGTCAAGGCCGCCCTTGAGAGCGCTGGAATAAGCCTTGAGTGAATTGCAGGAGGCCTTCTGGCCTCTTCTTACTTCCTAACGCTTTTAAATTAAGTTTCCGAGATCCTTCTGGTGGGTTTCATGAAAACCGCACTGGTGACGGGTGCAACTGGTGGCATAGGGAAGCTTCTCGTTGAGGGGCTCGTCGGGAGGGGCTATAGGGTTGTCGGTGTGGCCAGGAACGAAGAAAAACTTCGTGAACTTCAGGAAAGACTGCAGGCTTTTGAATACATAGTTGCCGACCTGACTGCGGAGGACTTTCCCGGCACGATTTTGAAGGGGCTCGAGAGGCTCGGTGTGCAAAAGGTTGACCTTCTCATAAACAACGCGGGCCTTGCGGTAAGGAAGCCCCTTCTTGAGCACTCTGGGGCGGAGCTGGAGAATCTATTCCGGGTAAATACCCTTGCACCTGTGGAGCTTACAATGGCAGTCCTTCCCATGCTTCGGAAGGGTTCAGGGGTGGTGTTCATAATCAGCGGCGTGGCCTTCGTCAATGTGCCTGAGATTCCCTCCTACTGCGCCGCCAAGGGTGCACTCCACTACCTGGCAGTAAACCTTGAAAAGGAGCTCAAAGTGAGGGGAATTCACGTCATGAGGGTGTACCCCAAGCAGGTCAAAACCGGATTCTGGAACGGAAATGTTCCGAAGGGTTCGATAGAGCCGGAAAGGGTTGCAAGAGCGGTATTGAAGGGGCTTGAAAAGGGCAAGCGGGAGGTTTTCGTACCTGGCTATCTAAAACTCGTCAAGTACCTCCCGAACTGGCCGGTCTTTACCTATCGGTTTAAATATTAAGCTCAGGTTTATAAGGCCGTATCCCGAACTTAGGGCGATAACGCTCATCGGGTGATGCTCATGGCGAGGGACGAAGTGAGGAGGATCCTTCCCGCTGACATAAAGCGAGAGGTTTTGGTTAGGGACGAGAAGGCGGAGACGAATCCAAAGTGGGGCTTCCCGCCGGAGAAAAGGCCCCTGGAGATGCACATACAGTTCGGGATAATAAACCTCGACAAGCCCCCCGGGCCGACGAGCCATGAGGTTGTTGCCTGGATCAAGAGGCTCTTCGACCTGAACAAGGCCGGCCACGGTGGAACACTCGACCCCAAGGTCAGCGGTGTTCTTCCCGTCGCCCTTGAAAGGGCCACGAGGGTGGTTCAGGCTCTCCTGCCCGCCGGAAAGGAGTATGTGGCTCTGATGCACCTTCACGGCGACGTCCCTGAGAACAAAATCCGCGCCGTGATGAGGGAGTTTGAGGGAGAGATAATCCAGAGGCCGCCCCTGAGGAGCGCGGTCAAGAGAAGGCTGAGGACGAGAAAGGTCTACTACATCGAGATACTCGAGATAGATGGCAGGGACGTGCTCTTCCGCGTTGGAGTTGAGGCCGGAACCTACATAAGGTCGCTTATCCACCACATTGGCCTTGCCCTCGGGGTTGGAGCGCACATGGCCGAGCTGAGGAGAACCAGAAGTGGACCCTTCAAGGAGGACGAGACGCTGGTGACCCTTCACGACCTCATCGACTACTATCACTTCTGGAAGGACGACGGCATCGAGGAGTACTTCAGGAAGGCCATCCAGCCCATGGAGAAGGCGGTGGAGCACCTTCCCAAGGTATGGATAAGGGATTCTGCCGTTGCCGCCGTAACCTACGGCGCAGATTTGGCAGTTCCGGGAATAGTGAAGCTCAACAAGGGCATCAAAAGGGGCGACCTCGTTGCTGTCATGACCCTTAAAGACGAACTCGTGGCTTTGGGCAAGGCCACCATGACGAGCGGCGAGATGCTCCAGAGAAGCAAGGGAATAGCGGTAGACGTGGACAAGGTCTTCATGCCGAGGGACTGGTATCCCAAACTCTGGTGAGGGATTTGTCTCGACTCTCACTGCTTTTTGATGCCTTTTCTTCCCCGGTTGAGCCTCGAGGGGTAATGCTCCTCGTAAGGTTTGTCCTCCTCTGGTTCTGGCTCGATGTTCTGCTCTTTCTGCTCCTCGGTGTTCTTGAGTACTCCATCAGAAACGTTCTCAGTTCGGTGATACTCCTCCTCGTGTGGTTCGCGGCGGTAACTGTACCTAAGATTTTTGGAAAATCGAACTGGTTTGAAGACAATCCCGGTGCTGCGTATCTTTTTGCCGTTTTTCTGATGGCGCTGTTTGAGGAAACGCTGGTGACCATGAACGGCGGCGGGCTGGGAGGAAAGGCGACGAGCTTGGCGCACGACCTGACGATGGCCGTTCCGGTTTTCATAGGGATTGGAACGGGGCTTTACCTGGCCCATCGTATATTACCGATGTCGCGCGGTGAGTTCTTTCTCTTTGGAGCACTCTTTGGGTTCTTCATTGAGACAGTTTTGAACGGTGCCTGGAGCGGCTTGGTGCTGCTCGGCGGGGGTGCGATGGGTCTCTACGGCATAATACTATCGGCCCACACCCCGGAGATTGAGAATCCGGCACCGCTGGGGATTAAGAAGGTTCTAATCGTTATGTCACTCGGAACAGTGTTCATGCTCGCCGGGGCCGTTGCGGGGAACACCCTCTGGCGCTTGGCCGGGGGTTCACCTTTATAAACCCATCAACGAACCACCGCACATGAGCCACTACTACTCTGAAGAGCCCAACGTTCCGCTGAGGACGAAAACCGTAGAGGTCTGCATTAGAGGGGGCTGCTTTAAATTCATAACGGCCAGTGGTGTGTTCTCCTTCGGGAAGCTAGACCGCGGCACTGAACTGCTCGTGGAGAGCATGATACTCGATGAGGGTTGGCGCATCCTCGATTTGGGCTGCGGCTACGGGGCGATTGGGATAGTGGCTTCTCGCTTCGTTGAATACGTGGTGATGACCGACGTGAACAGAAGGGCCGTAAGCATGGCGAGGAAAAACTTAAAAATCAACGGCGTTAGAAACGCCGAGGTGAGGTGGGGAAGCCTCTACGAGCCCGTCAGGGGCGAAAGGTTCAACGCGATCATCACTAATCCCCCGGTGCACGCGGGGAAGGAAGTGCTGAGGGAAATAGTTATAAACGCTCCCCGGCATCTCAACGATGGAGGCCTCCTGCAGCTGGTGATTAAGACGAAGCAGGGGGCAAAGTATATTAAGGCTCTAATGGATGACCACTTCACCGAAGTGAGAGAGCTGGTTAAGGGGAGCGGCTACCGCGTGTATGCCGGGATCGCCTAGCCTGGGATGGCGCGGGCCTTGAGAGCCCGTGTCCGTATGGACACCGGGGTTCAAATCCCCGTCCCGGCGCCAAAATCCTCTCTGAAGGATTGAGATGGAGGTGTATTCGTAATGACGGACAACTTCAGACACATAGTCCGTGTAGCGGGAGTTGATTTGAACGGAAATAAGCAGCTGAGATGGGCCCTTACGGGCATCAGGGGTATCGGCATAAACTTCGCCACTATGGTGCTCAGGGTTGCAGGGATCGACCCGTACATGAAGACCGGTTACCTGACCGACGAGCAGGTCAAGAAGATTGAGAAGGTGCTCGAGGACCCGATCGCCCACGGTATCCCCGCCTGGGCCGTTAACAGGCAGAAGGACTACGAGACCGGCAAGGACATGCACCTCATCACCGCCAAGCTCGTCATGGCCTGGCGTGAGGACGTCAACAGGCTCAGGAGAATCAGGGCTTACCGCGGCATAAGGCACGAGCTTGGACTGCCGCTCCGCGGCCAGAGGACCAGGTCGAACTTCAGGCACGGCAGCACCCTCGGTGTGAGCAGAAGGAAGAAGTGAGGTGATGTAGATGGGAGACCCCAAGAGGCAGAGGAAGAGGTACGAGACTCCCTCTCACCCCTGGATTAAGGAGAGGCTCGACCGCGAGAGAGTCCTCATGAAGAAGTACGCCCTCAAGAACAAGAAGGAGCTCTGGAGGCACGAGACCCAGCTCAAGGAGTTCAGGCGTAGGGCCAGGCGCCTCCTTGCCGCCCGCGGCAGGCAGGCCGAGGTTGAGAGGACCCAGCTCCTCCAGAGGCTCAACAGGCTTGGCCTCCTTCCGGCCGATGCTGCCCTTGATGACGTTCTCTCCCTGACGGTTGAGGACGTCCTTGACAGGCGCCTTCAGACTCTCGTCTACAAGAAGGGCCTCGCCAGGACCATTGGACAGGCCAGGCAGCTCATAGTTCACGGCCACATCGAGATAAACGGCCAGATAATACGCTCTCCTGGCTACCTCGTCCTCAGGGAGGAGGAAGACACAATCACCTATTCAAAGACCTCTCCTTTCGCTAAGGAGAGCCACCCCGAGAGGATGGTTATTGAACAGGCTAAGCAGGGTGAGGCCTCATGAGCGAGCAGACCCAGCAGGTTAACCTCAAGAAGAAGGAGAAGTGGGGCGTTGCCCACATCTACTCCTCCTACAACAACACCATCATCCACATCACCGACCTCACCGGGGCCGAGACCGTCAGCAGGTGGAGCGGCGGTATGGTCGTCAAGGCTGACAGGGACGAGCCCTCCCCGTACGCGGCTATGATCGCCGCCAGGAGGGCCGCCGAGGAGGCCATGGAGAAGGGCTTCACCGGAGTCCACATCAAGGTCCGCGCCCCCGGTGGAAGCAGGAGCAAGAGCCCGGGACCGGGTGCTCAGGCCGCCATCCGTGCCCTCTCCAGGGCCGGCCTCAGGATCGGAAGGGTTGAGGACGCCACCCCGATTCCGCACGACGGCACCAGGCCGAAGGGCGGAAGAAGGGGCAGGCGCGTCTGATTCCCACAACTTCTTTTTTGGTGATGCCGATGGAGCCAAAGTTTCAGATTCTTGAGAAAAGGGAGGACTCGATTAAGTTCATCGTCGAGGGAGTTGATGTACCCTTCGCCAATGCCCTGAGGAGGACCATCCTCGCGGACGTCCCCACCTTTGCGGTGGATGAGGTTGAGTTCTTCGAGAACGATTCCGCCCTCTTCGACGAGATAATCGCCCACAGGGTGGGTATGATACCGCTCACCACTCCCCACGAGAGGTTCTCCCTCGATTCACTGGAGCTTGACGAGTACACTGTTACGCTCTCCCTCGAGGCAGAGGGTCCCGGAATGGTTTACTCCGGTGACCTTAAGAGCAGCGATGAGGGCGTGAAGCCCGCCAACCCCAACATCCCAATAGTTAAGCTTGCCGAGGGCCAGAGGCTTACGTTTAACGCCTATGCAAGACTCGGCCGCGGAAAGGACCATGCCAAGTGGCAGCCCGGCTTCGTCTACTACAAGTACCTCACCAGGATTCACGTGAGCAAGGAGGTCCCTGACTGGAAGGAGCTCAAAGAGCTCGCCGAGAGGCGCGGTCTTCCGGTGGAGGAGACCGGAGAAGAGCTTATCATAACGACCATTAAGGCCTTCTACCTCCCGAGGAAGTTTGAGGGTTATGAGGGGGACAGGATCCGGGAAGAGGTGGTGCCCGGTGCCTTTGTCTTCACCGTCGAGACCAATGGGGAACTTCCGGTTGAGGAAATCGTGACCATAGCCCTCAAAATCCTCATGAGGAAGAGCGATAGATTTATAAGCGAACTCCATAAATTAGCGTCCGACTGACGCGGGGGTAGCCGAGCCTGGCCAAAGGCGCGGGATTCAGGGTCCCGTCCCGTAGGGGTTCCGGGGTTCAAATCCCCGCCCCCGCACCAGTATTTACGCTCACCCCGTTGGACCTGTCGGTTTCCCACCTGCGAGAGAGCGTTAAGGAGGTATGTTCATGGTCAAGAGAACCGGACCCACTGACATCAACCTGAGGAGGCTCATCCGCTACCTCAGAAAGAAGTCTAACGAGGAAGGGGTTAAGATATGGAAGGACGTTGCCTGGCGCCTTGAGGGGCCCAGGAGGCAGAGGGCTGAGGTGAACGTCAGCAGGATCAACCGCTACACCAAGGACGGCGACACCGTCATCGTTCCCGGAAACGTCCTCGGTGCAGGAAAGCTCGAGCACAAGGTCACCGTTGCCGCCTGGAAGTTCAGCGAGACTGCCAAGAGGAAGATAGTCGAGGCCGGTGGAGAGGTCCTCACGATTGAGGAGCTCATCGAGAGAAACCCGAAGGGTAGTGGAGTAATCATAATGGAGTGATGGGCCATGAGGATAATTAACGCTGAAGGACTCATACTCGGAAGGCTCGCCTCGAAGGTCGCCAAGATGCTCCTTGAGGGCGAGGAAATCGTCATAGTCAACGCCGAGAAGGCCATCATCACCGGAAACCGCGAGGACATCTTCGCCAAGTACAAGCAGAGGACCGGACTGAGGACCAGGACCAACCCGAGGAAGGGTCCGTTCTACCCGAAGAGGAGCGACGAGATAGTCAGGAGAACCGTCAGGGGAATGCTCCCCTGGAAGACCGACCGCGGAAGGAAGGCCTTCAAGAGGCTCAAGGTTTACGTCGGCGTTCCGAAGGAGTTCGAGGGCAGGGAGCTTGAGACGATAAGCGAGGCCCACAGCTCGAGGATCGCAACCCCGAAGTACGTTACCGTTGGCGAGGTTGCCAAGTTCCTCGGTGGAAAGTTCTGAGGTGAGAGAAGATGAAGGTCATCCAGACTGCTGGTAAGAGGAAGACGGCCATCGCGAGGGCCACCATCAGGGAAGGAAAGGGTCGCGTCAGGATCAACCACAAGCCGGTTGAGATAATCGAGCCGGAGATAGCGCGCTTCACCATCATGGAGCCGCTCGTCCTCGCCGGAGAGGAGATAGTTGGCAAGGTTGACATAGACGTCAAGGTCGAGGGCGGAGGCTTCATGGGACAGGCCGAGGCCGCTAGGGTTGCCATAGCCAGGGCTCTCGTCGAGTGGACCAATGACATGAACCTCAAGGACAAGTTCATGAAGTACGAC
This sequence comes from Thermococcus sp. JdF3, assembly GCF_012027495.1. Classification (NCBI taxonomy): domain Archaea; kingdom Methanobacteriati; phylum Methanobacteriota; class Thermococci; order Thermococcales; family Thermococcaceae; genus Thermococcus; species Thermococcus sp. JdF3. The sequence goes on from NZ_SNUK01000001.1 coordinate 373,034, forward strand.
AGGACCATGCTCGTCGGCGACAGCAGGAGAACCGAGATGCACAAGCCCAACCGCTCGACCAAGGGTCCGCGTGCCAAGAGGCAGAAGTCCTACCGCTGACCGCTTTCCTTTAATATTCGGAGAAGGTGATACGGGTGATAGTCCCCGTCAGGTGCTTCACGTGTGGAAAGGTCATAGGAGATAAATACTACGAGTTTAAGGCCCGCGTTGGGAAGGGCGAGGATCCCGAGAGGGTGCTCGACGACCTCGGGATCGAAAGATACTGCTGCAGGAGGACCCTCCTCAGCCACGTCGAGCTCGTGGATAGCGCCATGAAGTACAGGGTGTATTAAAAACCGCACTTCTTGGGGGGCCGTGGGGTAGCTTGGTCTATCCTCCCGGCTTGGGGTGCCGGAGACCCGGGTTCAAATCCCGGCGGCCCCACCAAATGTTTGCAGTGGATGTTTGATGCGGAATGTGGAAGGCAGGGGTGGTAGTCATGTTTAAGTATACCCGCTTTGAGAAGGCCCGTATCATCGGAGCAAGGGCCCTCCAGATAGCGATGGGTGCGCCCATACTCATCGACGTCCCGGAAGGAATCACGCCGCTCGACGCCGCGATGCTCGAGTTTGAAAAAGGAATAATCCCGCTCACCGTAATAAGGCCGAGCTGATGAGAGATGACCGTGATAGAGAACGTGATCGGCAGGGTTGCGGTGCTCAAGGGTGGCAGATACTCCGTTGAGGTAGACGTTGTGACGAGCTCCGGCTTCGGCCGCTTTGCCGCGCCCGTGGACGAGAACCCGGGCCTTTACATAGCGGAGGCCCACCGGGCAGTCAGTGAGGTCGACGAGATAATAGGGCCGGAACTCATAGGATTCGACTCGAGCGAGCAGGAGCTCATAGACAGCTACCTCTGGGAGATAGACGGCACCGATAACTTCAGCCACATTGGGGCCAATACTGCGCTGGCAGTCTCGATGGCGGTTGCCAAAGCCGCTGCCAGCGTCAAGAGAATGCCCCTCTACAACTATATCGGTGGCACATTCACCACCGAACTTCCTGTGCCCATACTTGAGATTGCGAGCGGTGAGGCCTTCGACTACTACGTCATGGTCAGGGACCTCATGGAGATAACCGACGTCGTCGATGCGGTTAACAAGGTCCTTGAACATGCAGAGGCCGGAACGGTGGAGGCCTTCTCGAAGGCCACCGAGAAAGCAACCGACGAACTCGGCCTCGAGGTTGCCCTCGGCCTCGTGCAGAGGGTTCCAATGGATATGGAGGAAGTGCTCTCCGTAGTCGAGGACAACAACGTGGCCTACATAAAGCCCCTCGGCGATGAGGAGCTGTTCCTTGAGCTGATAGCAGGTACCCACGAGGTGTTCGTTGACGGCGAGCACCTCTTCCGCGAGAAGGACATACTGGACAGGCGCTACTACAATGCCCTATCGATAAAGCCGATAAACCTGGGCACGCTCACCGACTTATACAACCTCGTGAACGACGCGAAGTCGGAGAGGATAACCCCCATCCTCGCGGAGGCTCGCTACGAGTCCTCCGACGAGGCCCTGGCCCACGTAGCCGTGGGCCTTCGCTGTCCGGCGATGGTGCTCCGCAAGGATTCCATCGCCAAGCTGAACGAGTTGATTCGCATAGCCGAAGATTTGGGTGAAAGGGGTAGGATAATAACCTTTGAAGGATGAGGAGGTGTGAAAAATGGAGGAATACCTCGTTCCACTCGACCAGTACCTTGCCGCCGGTGTCCACATCGGAACCCAGCAGAAGACCCAGGACATGAAGAGGTTTATTTACCGTGTCAGGCAGGACGGCCTCTACGTGCTTGACGTCAGGAAGACCGACGAGAGGCTCAGGGTCGCCGGCAAGTTCCTCGCCAAGTTCGACCCCGAGAACATTCTCGCCGTCAGCGTCAGGCTCTACGGCCAGAAGCCGGTCAAGAAGTTCGGTGACGTTACCGGTGTCCGCTCGATACCCGGCCGTTTCCTCCCGGGAACCATGACCAACCCGCAGGTCAAGAACTTCATGGAGCCGGACGCCCTCATAGTCACCGACCCGAGGGCCGACCACCAGGCCATGAAGGAGGCCATCGAGATTGGCATACCGATAGTGGCCCTCGTCGACACTGAGAACTTCCTCAGCTACGTTGACGTTGCGATCCCGACCAACAACAAGGGTAGGAAGGCCCTTGCTCTCATCTACTGGATCCTCGCGAGGGAGATACTCTACAACAGGAAGGAGATCGAGAGCAGGGAGGACTTCAAGGTTCCGGTCGAGGACTTCGAGATGAGGATTATCAGGACCTGAGGGGAAGATTTTTAACGCCCCTCGCTTTACACTCCCTCGCGCGGGGGTGCCCGAGCCTGGCCAAAGGGGGCGGACTTAAGATCCGCTGCCGAAGGGCTACGCGGGTTCGAATCCCGTCCCCCGCACCAAAGCTTTAAAAGCCGAGTCGTGTAGGTGAAGACGGTTTAGGATCATGAGGTGATCACGATGGCGAGATTCCCCGAGGCTGAGGCCAGAATCTTTAGGAAGTACGTGTGCATGCGCTGCGGTGCCACTAACCCGTGGAAGGCCAAGAAGTGCAGGAAGTGCGGCTACAAGGGTCTCCGCCCGAAGGCGAGAGAGCCGCGCGGTGGAATGGGACGCTGAAGTCCCAATCTTTTGCTTCCTATTTCTACGCTTCTCAGTTCTATGCTTTTCTGGAGAACCCTTCAGAAACGCAAAAATTATTTGCGGGCGAGGTTGCCCCCTTCAGACACCTTTCAGCTTCTCAACCATGTCCTCAAGAAAAGCTATTCCATCCTCAAGGAGCCTCTCTCCCTCAGGGGTGAGCTTGTAGTACTTCCTGGAGGGTTTTCCCGTCTGGCTCTCCTGCCACTCCGCGGTAACGTACCCATCTTTCTCGAGCTTGTAGAGGACAACGTATGAGCTGACGGTCGCGGGCTCGAAGTTGAATGCCTCCCTTATCCTCTCTTTCAGTTCGTAGGCGTACATGGGCCTCTCCCGCAGTAGCCGGAGTATGTACAGCCAGAGAACCTCTTTAGTTATCTTGTTCTTGAGCCTTTCCATGGGGGTTGTCATGCTCTCACCCGACTTTTATGATCTGTAAATATTTTGGCTCCGTTTAATTTAAACGTTTTGGCAACAAGTTTTTATCCGATGAAGTGCAAGGATTTTAGGGTGGTAGAATGGAGTTCGACCTGAACGCTATGATGGGCGACATGGGAGTTGGGGCGGTGGTTGGGTTTGTAACCGGCTACGCCGTCAAAAAAATGATGAAGCTGGCACTTGCCCTCATCGGTGCCTACGTTGCCAGTTTGCTGTGGCTTGAACAGAAGGGTGTCCTCATAATCGATAAGGACAGACTCTTCAATCTCGTTGGCGACTGGACGCACGAAATAATGACCGCGAGCCAGAAGTTCATAGCTCTCCTGCCCGGTACCGCCGCTTTCGCTGGAGGCTTTGCGCTGGGATTCCACAAAGGTTAAAATCCGGCACCTGTTTATTATTTCCATGAGCTATGAACGTAGGGTCCTGCTACGTCACTCCCTGGCTTCCATAGTTGCCCTTGGAATAACGGGCCTCAGCAGGTTCCTGTATAGTGTAATAATAGCCAGACGGTTTGGTGTGGACGTTCTTGGAACGGCCAATTCACTCATCTCAAAGGCGTTTTTTGTGGCAATACCGCTGAGCTTTTTTGCGGTGGCCCTCGGTAAGTATTCCTCGGAGTTCCTTGGGAGGGATGACATAGATGCCGTGCGTTCCATTACCCTGCCCGCGTTTTTGATGCCCGTTATTGGATTGTTGCTCCTTCCGTTTAACATGTACCTTTCCCTGCTGGCTGTCTTCCGCGCCGTTCAGCTGACCTTTCGGAGCTTCCTGTACGGGATTCACCGGGGGGAGCACTACGCGTATGTGATAGTGGTCTCCTTCATTGGATTTGCCTTAGGATTCCTTGTTCCCGATGTCTTTGCGCCATACCTGGTTTTCCTGGGCGTTATAGCCTTTGTCTCCGCCGTGTACCTATGGGTCGCTGGCTTTGTGGTACGGCCTCGCTGGGAATACCTCAGGCTGATGGTTACGTATTCCTCTTTCGCTTTCTTGGGAACCCTGTCGGGGGTCTTTCTGGTTCAGGGACCCTACTTCATGAGCGAGCGTCTTCTTGGGTCTGAGGCTGCTGGAGAGGTGTCCGCTGTTCTCTCCGCAGTTTTTTTGCTGACGTACATCCCCCAGGTTCTTCAGTCCGCGATAATGCCGATGTTCTCGTATAAACACGGTCGGGCCGAGAGAGGATACGTTAAAAACCTGGCGGAGGAGGTTACGGAGTTTATAGTGTTAATCACTGGGAGTCTGGTTTTCATCCTCATGATTTTCGGCAGGGAAATTCTGTCAGCGGTCTTTGGATTTGAAATCGGCCCATCTTTCTACCTGGCCCTGATGGCCATTGAAATTTATGTGGCGTACAACCCAAGTATAGTGGCCCTCAACTCCACTGCCTACGTAAAACGCGGGACCCTGGTTTCTCTCCTTGGAGCGGGGGTGGCTCTCGTTTCATGGTTCCTTCTGGTGCCAGTTACGGGGTCTGTGGGTGTGATGGGGGGTCTTTTATTGGCGTATGCGACCATCCTTGCCGGCGTGGTTTATTACTCAAAGAGCTTGCTTGGGATCTCTCCCTATGTTTATCTTCCCCTCATTGCCGCACTGATTCTCCAGGCGAGTGTTTTCGTATCAAAGTACCTTCTCCTGATGGCGTTTGGAGTGTTCCTCTTTCTTGAGTTGCCAGTAGTCAGGTCTTTGCTTGAACTGATTCGTGGTGTTAGTTAAGTTTATAAGTTTTCGACGGTTTATACACTCTGCCACGGTGCGGGGGTTGCCGAGCCTGGTCAAAGGCGGTGGACTCAAGATCCACTCCCGCAGGGGTTCAGGGGTTCAAATCCCCTCCCCCGCACCACAGTTCCTTTTCAAGAACGTGTTCTGGCGCCTTTTGGAAAGTTCCCCACTTTGAAGGGTGTTGTTTGTTGAAAGAATTAAGCGGTGATAGGTTGCGCGCCTCCATATCAGGGGTCAAGATGGGGGTGTGAATTTTTGAATTCGGACTCAACGCAGAACAGGTTATGGCGGACCGGCGGGGATTCGAACCCCGGACCTGCGGCTTAGGAGGCCGCCGCCCTATCCTAGCTAGGCTACCGGTCCACTGCCCGCTATTCCCTCCAAGGGAAGGGTATTTAAAGTTTACGGTCTACTCGGGAGGGGGTGGGATACGGTGGACGAACTTGACCTAAGGATACTCTCACTGCTTCAGGAAAACGCCCGCCTGTCGTACCGTGAGATAGCGCGGGAGCTCAAAGTGGCCGTTGGAACCGTGTACAACCGCATCAAAAAGATGGAGGAGGAGGGTGTAATCAGGGGATTTGCCCCGATCCTTGACTACGAGAAGCTTGGCTTTGGGCTGACCGCGGTTATAGGTGTCAAGGCCCAGGGGAGGCGCATCCTGGATATAGAGCGCGAGATAGCCAAAAACGAAAGGGTAATGCTGGTCTACGACATAACCGGTGAGTTCGATATAGTCCTGGTGGCGAAGTTCAGGGACAGGGCAGACATGAACCGCTTCGTTAAGTGGCTGCTCTCTCTCGATGGGGTGGAAAAAACGAACACGAGCGTTGCGATGCAGGTGGTTAAAGAGGACACGAGGCTAAAGCTAACGGAGGACTAGAACCTCGTCCAGGAATCGCTTCGCAAAGTCGTCGAAGCTCTCAACCGGAAGGATGACTTCCTTCCCGTTGACTTTGCCCTCAAAAATCAGGTTTCTCGCCGTTATCTCCAGTATCTTTTTGAAGTCGGGGTTTTCCGCGATGGTGTTCCTGAGAACCCGCGTGAACTCTGCCTCCTCCGCGTGCCGCACCACTCCCTCTATGACCACCTCTTTCCCGCACTCTTCCTCGGTGCATCTGAATTTAAAAGGGAGGCCGGGTTCGACCTCCACCGGAATCGTCAGGCCGTCGGCGTTGTATATGAACACCTTCATGGGAATCACTCCAGCCTTATGAGGCTCTCCACGGGGATGCTGTACTCCTCACGCAGCCGCTCTATAACGTCCCCGACGCTTATGAGGAAGAACATCCCGACGGGCTTCGCCCCCGCCTGCCGGCACATCTCCAGGAGCGCCCTCTGCGTCTCGCCGCTCCTTATGACGTCGTCAACTATGAGGACGTTTTCGCCCTTCTTGAGGGCCCACTGCGGGAGGTACAGCGTCGTGACGCTTCCCGAGGCGCTCGGCACGTAGCTGACCTCGTAGAACTTCTCAACACCGACTTCCTTCTTCTTCTTGGCGTAGACAACATCGACGTTCAGCTCCCTCGCCACGTGGACGCCGAGGGCTATTCCGTCCGTTGCGGCTGTGAGGACCCTATCGACGTTCTTGTCCATGTACCTGCTCGCCACGTCCTCCGCTATGAGGCTCATCAGGGCCGTGTCGCTGAGGACGGGCATGTTGTCAAAGAACCCGTACTCGTCGAATTTTATCCTCTTCCTGACCTCCTCCTCTACGTTGATGTACGGGAGGAGCAGACTGAGGAGCTCCTTCGTTCTCTCGGCGCTCGGCAGGACCTTTCCCCTCACGTACCTGTTCAGCACGGTGATGGGGAGGCCGGTTATCTTGGAGAGCTCCTCGTAGGTGTAGGTCTTCTTGAGCAGTCTGAGCACCCTGACCAGTCTCAGCTTCTCCTGCACGGACTTCAGCTGACTCATGCTCTCACCTCCGGTGCCCCTGAATTAACAAGAAAATGTATAAATAGGTTTCGGTCACTCCCGGCTCTTCACAACTTTCCTGCGGTACTCTTCCACAACGTCGCCGTACTCCCTGAGGAGGAACCCCTTCGTCACGGGCTCCCCCTCGGGATGGTCGATGCCGGGGCAGAAGGAGTCCTGTTTGACGTAGATTTCCATCTTTTTTCCGTGCTTCACGAAGACGAATGGGTAGAGCCTGCACGCGAGGGGTCGGTGGTCGTAGATTTTGCAGCGCATGGTCTCGGGATCAAGGAAAACGCAGCCCCCGTCGAAGGGACGCTTTTTGAGGGCGTAGCTGAGGAACTTGTCCCCGCGGTAGAACATCTTATCGTAGTCCACGAATTCCCAGGCACTGTAGCCCAGTTCCTCTATCCTGGCTATATCCTCATCCCGGATGGGTATCTCCAGCTCGTAGCAGCATTTCCCGCAGTTTTCGAGGCACTTAAATTTAAAGGTGGGGTCGTGCTCGACCTCCAGGGTCTCGAGGTCGATGGTGGCGACCCACCGCCTCTCCAACCCCTCACCCCCTGTAGGAGCTCGCTATCAGCGTCTCCGTCATTTCGATGTTCTTTATCCTCCTCAGAACCTCGTCGTGGAACCTGTCCAGCTCATCTATGCTGCCGACCTCCACGCGGAGAATCAGGTCGTACTCCCCATAGACCCTGTATATCTCGTTTATCTTCTCGTTGCCCCGGAGTATCTCATAGACCTTCTCCTCGGTTCCGGGCTTAACAACAACCAGGACAAACGCTTCCATCATATTCCGAACCCCCCGAAGTTAAACCTCTTGGCCATCTTGGCCAGCTTCCTCTTGTCCATGCTCTTGAACATCTTCTTCATCTGATTGTACTGGTTGAGGAGCTCCCTTACTTCGGCGGTGCTGGTTCCCGAGCCGCGGGCTATGCGTTTGATCCTCGAGTAGTTGATTATCTCCGGGTGCTCGAGCTCCTCCTCGGTCATGGAATCCATGATTATCCTGTACCTCCGGAGCTTCTCCTCACCCACCCTGACGGCGTCATCCGGCAGGGAGTAGCCCAGTCCCGGGATCATCTGAAGAACCTGCTTCAGCGGTCCCATCTTCTGCATCGCCTCGAGCTGGGCGTACATGTCCTTCAGGTTGAACTTACCCTTGAGGAACTTCTCCAGGTCTTCCTCGCTGACGGCCTGCTGTTTCTGGAGCTCCTCGAGCTTCTCCAGAAGTCCCTCGATGTCTCCCATTCCCAGGAGCCGCGAAACAAAGCGCTTCGGGTCGAAGGCTTCGAGGTCGTCTATCCTCTCGCCAACACCGATGAACTTTATCGGGGCGCCAGTTGCGGCGACGGCCGAGAGGGCCCCACCCCCCTTGGCCGAACCGTCGAGCTTGGTGACTATTATCGAGCCTATTGGCGTTGCCTCTTTGAATGCCAGGGCCTGGTTATACGCCTGCTGCCCGATTGTTCCGTCTATGACAAGTATGACCTCGTGGGGCTTTATAGCCTGGCTTATCTGCTTCATCTCCTCTATAAGGCCGGACTCCTCCTTGTGCCTTCCTGCGGAGTCAACGATTATGACATCCACGTCCTTTTCCCTGAAGTATTCGACGCCCTCGCGGGCAAGTTTGACCGCGTCCTTCTCCTCGGGATCGCCGGAGACCTCTATTCCGTACGGTTCGAGGAGCTGCTTGAGCTGGTAGTAAGCGCCCGGACGCCAGGTGTCCGAGCAGACGACACCCACCTTATAGCCCCTCTTCTGGAGGTGCCTCGCAAGTTTCGCCACGCTGGTTGTTTTACCTGAACCCTGGATTCCAACGGTGAGCAGGACGGTGGGCTTCTCCTTCACCTCGAGGGGCTTGGCCTCCTTTCCGAGAAATTTGGTCAGCTCCTCGTAGACTATCTGGATTATGTGCTCCTTCTTTGAGGCTCCTGCAGGGGGCTCCTCCTCAAGGGCCCTCTTTTCTATGGTTTTGGTCAGCTGGAGAACGAGCCTTACGTTAACGTCCGCCTGGATGAGTGCCCTCTGTATATCTCGCACTACCTCCTTTATCGTCGCCTCGTCCACGGTCTTCGAGCGGGCGAGCTTTTTCAGGGCGCTGTTCAGTGCCTTCCCAAGCTTCTCTAGGGCCATTTTCTCTCACCGTAGTGATGGCGTCTCCAAAGTTTATAAACAGTTGGGTCGGTTCCCGGAACAATGCAATGTTCTAATGTGCGCTTTCTCCATAATCGGGAACGTCAGAGCAGATTTCATCGAACATATATGTGCATTTAACTACAAAGGCGGACGACGCTGCTTTTTTGAAGGAGTAAAGAACTCTAGAGGTCATTTGTGGAAATTTGCGGGCCGACAAAGCTTTTAAACCTCTACAGAACCATATATTACTGGGAATGGCGGAACGGAGGTGACACAGATGATGTGGATGGCCCATCTGTACGGGTACATGCTCGAGAGGGAGATGGAGAGGAGGAAGCGTAAGTCCATCCCCGAGGAGCTCGCGTACGTTGAAACGCTGAGGGCTTGATGGTTGAATCATCCCTCACTTTAATAAGGTGCGGTTCTATTTTTACCCCGGTGGTGTCATGAGGATTCACTACGAGTGCATTGCCTGTGCTGTTAATCAGGCTCAGAAAATAACAGAAATGAGTGCAGGAGACTTTGAAAAGCGCAGGAGGGCCATGCTTTTCGTGGCTGGAAAACTCGGTGAGCTCTTCGGAGAGGATTCTATTCCCGCGGTGAGCGGGGGCATGCTATTCCTTGAACTGTACCGCTTCCTTGGGGACGATGACCCGTTCAGCGGTTACAAGGAGACCTCCACAAAGCTGGCCCGAAGGGCGGCCGGGGATCTCGGGGTTCCCGGGGACTTCAAAACCGCCCTCAAGCTGGCGATAGCGGGCAACATCATAGACTTCGCCGTTGGCTACGACCCCTCAAAGATAGAGAAGGACATCATTGGAGTAACCGGGGAGGAGCTTAGCATAGACCACAGCGATGAGCTTCTCAGGGCGCTCGAGAACGCCGGGGTGCTGCTCTACCTCACCGATAACTGCGGGGAGGTGTACTTTGACAGGTTGTTGCTCAAGTTCATACGCGGGAGATTTCCTGGCCTGAGGATATACGTGGCCGCGAAGGACGGCCCAATAATCAATGACGCCACGGTCGGGGACCTGCTGGAGGCGGGGTTCGACGAGTTTGCTGGGGTCGTCTCCACGGGCTCCCGGCTCCCTGGTACTCCCCTGGAATACGCCTCCGAGGAGTTCCGGAGAATCTTCAACGCCGCCGACGTCATAATTGCCAAGGGACAGGCCAACTTTGAGACCCTGAGCGACTTGGGGGACAGTAGGGTGTTCTTCCTCCTCAAGGCCAAGTGCCCTCCAATCGCCCGCGAGCTTGGTGTCGAGAGGGGCTCACTGCTCTGTGTGAGGGGCGGAAAAATAGACGATTGACGATATTATCTTTGACGAATGTCTATTAGAAACCTTTTTATATTTTCAAGTGGTATATGCTCATGGTGATATCTATGACAACGATAATTCGGAAAGATGCGGAAAGGTTTTTGAGGGAGTTAAAGGCTCATTACGGCGATGCCTGGAGGATGCCGCGCAGTAACTACCTGTCCAAGCCAGATTTTGTTGTGGTCGACCCCAAGAGCGGCAAAAAGACAAAAGTAAGCTTCGTTTCCCTTGACGATGGTGAGGTCGTCGGTGTCGTTTACGACGACCTTGGCTGAACTTTCGCTTTTTGACTAATTGTGCCTGTTCTGTTTTGACCGTTGGAAACCATTAAATACTTCCGTGTCGTAAATTTTCCGGTGGAAATAATGGCGGCTGACGTTTATCGCGAGGCTCTGCGACTGGCCTCCGACATAAGGGATAAGTATCTGCGAGCGGTTACCTACGCTAAAATTGGGTACTACATGTATCGGGTTAAAGACCCCGAATACAAAAGCGCTTTTAAGTACGCCGTAAATGCCGCGTCCATAATAGAGAATCCCGTAGTGATGGCAAAGGCCCTCATAGAGATCGCATTCTATTTGAATTCGGTAAACCCCAAAACCGCGATGAAGGTGTTTCAGCAGGCACATGATGCGATTGTTGGGTTTCCCCAGCCTGTGAGGGATGACCTGCTTCTGGAACTTGTATCGAAACTTCTGAACCTCGAGCGGATTGACGATGCGTTCTTTTATGCCGGTGACATTAAGGATCAGGTAAAGCGGAACGACAGTTTGCTCAAAATACTCGGGGCGTACCTCCAACGTGGCAACATGCGCAGGGCCAGACTTGTCGTTGAGGGCATTGAGGGTGAACCGTGGCACTCCATCGCCGCGGTTGAGACCATAAAAACCCACCTCAAAAGGGAGGAGTTTGGAAGCGCGATCAGGGTGCTCTCGGAGCTTAAGAGCGAGTACTGGCTTGGAGAGGCGATGAGGGAAGTTGCGGTTCATCTCAAACACTCCGACGTTCCGAAGGCCACCTACGAGAAGTTCGTTGATATAGCGCTGTCTCTCTCGGGCGAGACAGGTTTTGATGTGCTGAAATCCCTTCTTGTTGGGCTGGGCAACCAGGGGGAACTGGACTTTGTGATGAACATCGTGGAGAAGCTTCCCCCGGAGCAGCGCTGGGCCGTCCTTGAGGGCATAGTGGAAACCTCACTCGACAAGACAGACGTCCTCTCCGGACTCCTTGACCGTGTCGAGGGGGAAGAGTTTGAACAACTGGCCGGACGCATAATGGTGGGACTTCTCTCAGGGAACATCGATCGGAGGTACGTTGACCTGGTCAGGAGGATTGGAGACGCGACTAAAGACGACGCGGTCCGGGTCAAAGTCGCCACGTACCTCTCCAAGCTTGGAGACTTTGACGGTGCATGGGAATTCGCCTCCCGCGTTCGCGGCCACTACCTCCGCTCGTTGGCCTTTGGCAGCATAGCCGTGGCGAAGCTCAATGCAGGGGATATAGACGGGGCCATTGACGCCGCCCTCGAGGTGAAGGACGCCAAGTGGGGCTCCTGGCTTCTCAGCGAGATACTGACGAAGATACTGGAACTCCAGACTGATGGTGAGGTTAGGGAGGACATTGAGGAACGGGCGGAGTACCAGAGGGGGCTCTGGGAAAAGGGCTAACGTTTTAAGACCGCCGCCCTTTCATCTTCCAGGTGATGCTATGCCGAGGATAGCCATTATTGGAGGTTCCGGAGTATACGACCCCAAGCTGCTTCAGAACGTCAGGGAGGAGTTCGTGAACACCCCCTATGGAAGGGTCAGGGTGAAGATCGGGGAGTACGACGGGGAGGAGATAGCCTTCCTCGCGAGGCACGGTGAGGGGCACAGCGTTCCACCGCACAAGATAAACTACCGCGCCAACATCTGGGCGCTCTACGAGCTCGGTGTGGAGAGGATTCTTTCCACGTCTGCCGTCGGCTCCCTCAACGAGGCCATGAAGCCGGGTGACTTCGTCGTTCTCGACCAGCTTCTGGACTTTACCAAGACAAGGCACTACACATTCTACGACGGTGACGAGAGCCCCCACGACAGGAAGTTCGTTGCCCACGTCGATTTCACCGACCCATACTGCCCCGAGCTCAGGAAGGCACTGATAACTGCCGCCAAGGAGCTTGGCTTTGACTATCACCCAACGGGCACCTACGCCTGCATGGAGGGTCCGAGGTTCGAGACTAGGGCGGAGATACGGGCGCTCAAGATACTCGGCGCCGATCTGGTCGGCATGACCCAGTGCCCCGAGGCCGCCTTGGCTAGGGAGCTGGAGATGTGCTACGCCAGCGTCGCCATCGTCACCAACTTCGCCGCCGGCATAAGCACTCAGAAGCTCACCCACACCGAGGTCGTCGAACTTATGGCCAAGAAGAGCGAGGAGATAAAGTACCTCCTCATGAAGTCCATCAAGTACATCCCGAAGGAGAGGCACTGTGGGTGTAAGGACGCCCTGAAGGGTGCGACCGGGGAATGACTCCCCTGCTATTTTTTCTTCATCGCTGAAACCTTCAGTACCCGCGTTTTGAACCAGAGGTTAACGAAAGGTTAAAATCCTTTGGTGTGTAAATATAGCCGAAAACCTTTAGGGGGGTCTAACATGAAGTACGATGTTGTTATCATAGGAGCGAGCGCCGGGGGCCTGACCACAGCGATCTCGGCCCGGAAGTTCTACCCCGACAAAAGCGTTTTGGTCATCAAGAGGGAAGATATCGCCATGATTCCATGTGGCATCCCGTACATCTTTGGCACGCTGAATAGTGTTGACGATGACATTCTCCCGGTCGAGAAGTTCCTGGAGCCTCTTGGCGTGGACATATTGACGGATGAGGTTACTGAGATCGACCCGAGGGCAAAGCTCGTGAGGACTGCCTCAGGGAAGGAGATCGCCTGGGAGAAGCTCGTCCTTGCGACCGGTTCAAAACCCGTGAAGCCGGAGTTCCCGGGCTCGGAGCTGGAGGGAGTCTACACCGTCCCGAAAGACTACCGCTACCTGAAGGAGTTCCGCGAGAGGGTTAAAACTGCGGAGCGGGTCGTCATCGTTGGCGGCGGCTTCATAGCCCTCGAGGTCGGCGATGAGATAAGAAAGCTCGGAAAGGACGTGACGATTCTCGTGAGGAGCAGGCTCCTGAGAAGCTCCTTCGATAGGGAGTTCAGCGAGATGGTCGCGGAACGGCTTGAGGAGAGGGGCATAAAGGTCGTCTATGGGCAGGTTGAGCGGATCCTTGGTGGGGAAAGTGTCGAGCGGGTGAGGCTCATCGACGGAAGCGAGCTCCCCGCGGACCTCGTTATATTCTCCATCGGCTACCGCCCGAACGTTGACCTGGCGGTCAAGGCGGGCCTCAAGGTTACGCGCTACGGCATCTGGACCGACGAATACATGAGAACCTCTCACCCGGACATCTTTGCCGTCGGCGACTGCGTGGAGCACAGGGACTTCTTCACGGGCAAGCCCTACGGTCTGATGCTTGCTTCGACCGCCACCTTCGAAGCCAGAATAGCCGGTGCGAACCTCTTCAAGCTTCAGATAGTTCGCGAGAACAGAAGGACGATAGGCGTTTACTCCACCCACGTTGCGGGACTCACACTGGCCGCCGCTGGGCTGACGGAGGAGGCCGCCAAGAGGGAAGGCTTCGAGGTCATAGTTGGCTATGGAAAAGGCCCCGACAGGCATCCGGCGAAGTTCCAGGACACCTCGATAGTGACGGTTAAGCTCATCTTCTCCCGCGACAGGGGAGCGATACTCGGGGCACAGATAGCTGGTGGAAAGAGCGTTGGTGAGATGATAAACATTCTCGCCCTCGCGATACAGAAGAGACTCACCGCGAGCGAGCTCTACACCCTCCAGATAGCGACCCACCCGCTCCTAACGGCTTCTCCTGTTGGCTACCAGATACTCCAAGCGGCTGAGGATGCGTTGGCGAAGCTGAGAACCTGAGGGGTCGTGCGGTTTCACTTCCCTTTTGTTTGCTCTATTTGGAGAACACTTGAGCAACGCGTTTGCCGGGATCGGGTTTTCTTAGAAGGTGATTCTGCGGACTTACGCCGGGAACAAAAGTCACCCGCGGGAAGCTCCACAAAAGACGCACATAATACCTGCCCGGAAAGCCTTGCCGGAGAATTGGAATGGTGCGGTGGCCGGGATTTGAACCCGGGCCAGCGGCGTGGCAGGCCGCTGTCCTAGACCAGGCTAGACTACCACCGCACTCCGCGGCCCGTTACATACTCACCTGCGGGTGATTTATAAATCTTTCGGTCCCGCGGGACGGTTAAATTTATAAAGCGTTCTCCGGAAGGTTTAGCTGGCAAGTGCCCCGGTGGCCTAGTCTGGATAGGGCGCAAGGCTGCGGACCTTGAGGTCCGGGGTTCGAATCCCCGCCGGGGCGCCACAATCCCTGTTCTAACCGCTGACGTGTTTCCCCGAATGTCCCTTCAAAAAAAGTTCACGACTTAATGAGTGAACCCTTCTCTATGCGTTTTCCCAGCTCGAAGAGGCTTTTTGAGGTTTTTCTCAGGCCATCATCGCCGGTACGTTTAGCCTCGTTCAGCATTTCAAACGCCAGGAACTTCAAAATCCTGCCGAGCTTCCATTCATCCGTGGCCCAGAGAAGGGTTCTTCTAAGGAAGTCCTCCCTCACACCCTTCCTCTTTGTGGCTTCGTAGATAACCAAAAGTCTGGTCGCGGGGTTGTACACCTTGGAGAGATAGTACGGTATCCTGTTTTCGTCCTCGGGGTGAACCCCGATTAGTGCTGCCCCCAGCATGTCCGCTCGCACCAGTTCCTCGAATATCTTCTCGGCGGTCTCAACGTTGCCCCTTTTGAGATACCTCATTCCAATCTCTTCCAGCAGGGCGCTTCTCATGGGCTCGGCCAGCCCCTTGGCGAGTTTCCTTGCCCCCTCGAGGTCTCCCCCATCGATGAGCTTGAGTATGTACTCTGAGACGTACTCGGTTTTCTCGGTATTTTCCCCCGCGAAAACCGGCTTTGGGGGGGTTCTGCCCTCGAGCCTTTTTTCAAACCGCGGTATTATTCCCATCTTCATTTCGCCTTTGATCGGCAGAATTTTGGCGCCCGGCATTATCTTTCCGTCCTTGTACGCCAGTCCGTACGGGAGGGGCTTCAGATCCTCGATGTCGCGGTCAGTGAGATCGAGCTCACTCAGCCTTACCTCTGAAACGCCTTTCTGTATGATGCTCTTTGCGAGGTAGTTGCTCACAGTCCTAAATGCCTTTTTCCGTGTGAACTGATTTGTTATCATCCTCGCCGCCTCGAGGGCTGCTTTGAAGTTCCCCGCCTTTGAAAATAAATACGAGAGGGAGCGCAGGGCCTCGTCTCTTATGGTGGGGGCCACGATTCTTTGGGCTATCTCCAGGGCCCTCTCGGGGTTTTCGGCGTAGGCCTCGGCCACCCATTTGAAGGCGTAGTCGCGCCAGTATCTGTCGGTTATGTCCTCTGCAATGTTTAGGGCCTCTTCTCGTTTTCTCTCTGCCAGCAGGCTTTTGACGGTGAGGAGTTTTGTGTCCATATCAACCCCTCAGCCCCGGGAACCAGACTTTCTTTCCTGCCCTCTCTTTCTCCTCGTCCCACTCCGCGAGTATCTTCACGGCCTCGCTGGCAACGAGGGCGGCCTCCTTCTCCCCGGCCTTTCCGAACTCGTTGGTTACTCTGTTGGCGAAGACGGAGCAGACGCAGCCGGCCCTCAGCCCGTAGATGCTGGAAAGTGTGTAGAGCGTCGCGGCCTCCATCTCGAAGTTGGTGACGTTGGCCTGCCTCAGGTCGTCCATTATGTTCTTCGCAAAGCTCGGGAAGTATCCCTTGAGTCCCGGCCTTCCCTGGCCGAGGTAGAAGCTGTCGGTCGAGGCGGTGATACCGATGTGGTAGCGCACGCCCAAAGTCTCCGCGGCCTCGATAAGGGCGAGGGTAACTTCGAGGTCCGCAGCGGCAGGATACTCAATGCGGACGTACTGCTTCGATGTCCCCTCAAGCCTCACGGCGGCCTTCGCTATAATCAGGTCTCCGATTTCCATTCCCGGCTGGATTGCACCGGTGGAGCCAACGCGGATGAATGTGTCCGCGCCTATCGCGGCCAGCTCCTCTACCGCTATCGCCGTCGAGGGGCCGCCTATTCCCGTCGAGGTCACGCTTATCGGCACGCCTTTGTACTTTCCGGTGTGCGTTCTGTATTCCCTGTGGAATGCTATCTCCCTCGCCTCGTCCCAGAGGGAGCTTATCTTTGGCACCCTCTCGGGGTCTCCCGGCAGGAGGACGTACCTCGAAACGTCCCCCGGCTTGCAGGCTATGTGATACTGATAACCCTCTTCCGTCTGGGGCCTCTCGGCTGAAACGAACTTCTCAACCATGGCAACCACCTTTTTATTCTCTGTGCGTTATGTATTGCCGCCGGAACCTAAAAACCCTTGGGTGGTACCATGCTCGTCTGTTCACACTGCGGAAAGGTGTACCCCGAGACGTTTCGCCTGACCTGTGACTGCGGCGGCACTCTGCTTGTGGAGAGGGACCACGTCGATTTCTTTGGTAGCCTCAGGCCCCATATTGATATGCGGCGCTACCTCAATTTCCTTCCGGTGGACGGGGATTACCTCCCTCCAGCAACGCCGGCGATAACCCCTGTGAGCGCCCTTCGGATCGGCCAAGTCAGTGGGTTCCTCAAGCTCGAATACCTCCAGCCAACCGGTTCCTTTAAGGACAGGGGCACCTACGTGACGGTGGCGAAGCTGAGGGAGGAGGGCATCACCGAGGTCGTCCTCGACAGCTCCGGAAACGCCGCCCTGAGCTTTGCCCTCTACGGCCTCGCTTCCGGGATCAGGGTTCATGGGTTCGTTTCCTACGATACAAGCCCCGGAAAGCTCTCACTCCTCCAGCGCCTTGGAGCGGTGATGCACTTCGTCGACGGTGACAGGATGGCCGTTCACAGGAGGGCAGTGGAGTTCGCGGAGCGGAGCGGTCTGACCTACGTCTCCCACTGGCTCAATCCATACTTCATCGAGGGTACGAAGACGGTCGCCTTCGAGACCTACGAGCAACTCGGCGTTCCCGACTACGTCCTATCGCCGGTGGGCAGCGGGACGCTCTTCCTTGGCCTTTGGAAGGGGTTTAATGAACTTAAGGACATGGATGAAATTGATAGGCTCCCAAGACTTGTGGCCGTTCAGGCTTCGGGCTACGAGAGCCTCTGCGAGCGCTCATCAATGAAGAACGACACTGCGGAGGGTATAACGATTCCTGAACCTCCCCGGCTTCATGAGATGAAGAGGGCACTTAAGGAAACCAGCGGCCTGTGCGTAAGTGTGGATGAGCTTGAAACAATAGGCGCGCTCAACTGGCTCAAAAGACATGGCTTCCTCGTCGAGCCGACCTCCGCGGTGGTTCTCGCGGCGCTCTGGAAGCTAATGGAATCGGGGAAGATTGAGGGCGGGTCAAGAGTGCTCCTCCCGCTTACAGGCTCCGGGCTAAAGACGGTTGAAGGTATTTAAGGATTGAATCCCAAAAATTGCTGGAGGTGAGAGAATGGCGGAGGTAAGGTATCCGGCTGTCGCAGGAAGCTTCTATCCCGCTGATGACGGCCTTATCAAGATGCTGGAGGAGTTCTTCAGCAACCTTGGCGGGGAGGGAAGCGAGAGACGGATCACGGCCGGAGTTGCACCGCATGCGGGTTATGTCTTTTCGGGCTACACGGCTTCGAGAACCTACAGGGCGATATTCGAGGACGGTCTTCCTGAAACGTTCGTAATCCTCGGCCCGAATCACACCGGCCTGGGCTCTCCGATAGCCGTCTACCCGGCCGGAAAATGGCGCACACCGCTCGGTGACGTCGAGGTTGATTCCGAGATGGCCAGAGCTATAGCGAAGCTCTCTGGCATAGCCGACCTCGATGAGCTGGCCCACAAATACGAGCACTCGATAGAGGTTCAGCTCCCGTTCATCCAGTACCTCAGCGAGCTCGCAGGGAAGGAAGTTAGAATAGTTCCGATAGCCCTCGGCATTCAGGACGAGGAGGTTTCCGAAGACCTCGGAAAGGCTGTCTTTGAGGCCTCCAGGGAGCTCGGCAGGGACGTTGTTGTGGTAGCGAGCACCGACTTCATGCACTACGGCCCAATGTACGGCTACGTGCCCTTCAGGGCGAGGGCCGACGAGCTTCCACATAGGATTAAGGAGTGGGACTTCCGCGTAATAAGGAGAATCCTCGACTTCGACGTTAAGGGCATGTTCAGGGAACTGAGGGAGATGAGCCACACCATGTGCGGGCCTGGAGGAGTCGGAACTGCCATCGTTTACTCCCGCCTTGCCGGAGCGCTTGAGACAGAACTGTTGCACTACACGACGAGCTTCGAGGTCAGCAGGAGCACCGATGCCATCGTCGGCTACGCGAGCATCGTGATGAGGAGGTGAGACCAAAAGCCACATAAACTTTCACTCCTCTTACATGGGGAGGGTCGAAAATGAGGGTTTTAGCTTCCGCTCCCGCCAAGATCATCCTCTTTGGAGAACACAGCGTCGTTTACGGTAAACCAGCGATAGCCGCAGCTATAGACCTCAGAACCTATGTGTGGGCAGGGTTCAACGATAGGGGTGCGATAAAGATAGAGGCCAAGGACATACGCGTTCCAGGCCTTACCGTCTCCTTCTCCGAGGACGAGATTTACTTCGAGAGCGACTACGGAAAGGCCGCTGAAGTCCTCAGCTACGTCCGCCAGGCCATAGAGCTGGTGAGGGAGGAGGCAGATGCGAACGGTAAGGGTGTAACCGTCTCGATAACCTCTCAGATTCCCGTCGGTGCAGGCCTCGGCTCGTCCGCTGCGGTGGCCGTCGCGACCATCGGTGCGGTCTCAAAACTTCTCGGCCTTGAGCTGACCAACGAGGAGATAGGAAAGCTCGGCCATAAGGTCGAACTCCTCGTCCAGGGGGCATCGAGCGGTATAGACCCAACGGTTTCGGCCATAGGCGGCTTCATCCACTACGAGAAGGGGGACTTCGAGCACCTGCCCTTCATGGAGCTGCCCATAGTCGTCGGCTACACGGGTTCGAGCGGTTCAACAAAGGAGCTCGTGGCTATGGTGAGGAGAACCTACGAGGAGATGCCAGAGGTTATAGAACCGGTGCTCGTTGCGATGGGCAAGATAGTCGAGAAGGCCCGCGACGTTATAACCTCTGACCTCGACGAGGAGCTCCGCTTCAGCCGGCTCGGAAGGCTCATGAACCTCAATCACGGCCTCCTCGATGCCCTCGGAGTTTCAACGAAAAAGCTCAGCGAGCTGGTCTACGCCGCGAGGGTTGCCGGGGCAATAGGAGCAAAGATAACCGGTGCAGGTGGCGGCGGCTGCATGTACGCCCTGGCCCCGGAGAACCAGAGCGAAGTTGCAACTGCCATAACGATAGCCGGCGGAACGCCGATGATAACGAGGATAAGCCGCGAGGGACTCAGGATAGAGGAGGTCCTGCCATGATAATCGTCAAAGTCGGCGGCAGCGTCTTCAGCAATAAGAAGGGTGAGCCCGAGAATTTTGACCATGAAACCGTCAGGAACATAGCGAAGGAGATAGCCAAGTTTTATCCCCGTGAGAACTTCATCGTCGTTCACGGAGGCGGGAGCTTCGGCCACCCTGAGGCGAAAAAATACGGTATACGTGACGGCCTCCCTGAGGACTGGGGGACCGCCAACTTCCGGAGGATAGGCTTCACCGAGACCCATCAGGCCATGCTCCGGGCAAACGCGAAGTTTATCCGGGAGTTCGTCGGAGAGAACCTGCCGGCCTTCTCAGTCTCCACGTCTTCAGTCTTCATAACCGAGAACGGCGAGGTCGCCTACGGAGACCTTGAGGTCGTGGAAAGGCTGCTGGAGCTTGGGTTCATCCCCGTTCTCTTCGGGGACGTCTCGATAGACCTCGCGAAGGGCATCGACATACTCTCCGGCGACCAGATCATTACCTACCTCGCCAAGATGCTTGAGCCGGACAAGGTTATCTTCCTCATGGACGTTGACGGAATCTACGACGGCAAGCCTGGCGAGGGAGGACTGATTCAGAGTCTCGGCAGAGGGGAGATAGATTCCCTCCTCGAAAGGCTCCACTGCACCGCCGCCGGAACCGACGTCACCGGGGGAATCTGCAACAAGCTGGAGGAAGCGAAGAAGATAGCGGAGCACTCAGAGGTCTGGTTTGTCAACGGGAAGGTTCCGGGAAGGCTGAGCGGGGCGATAAGGGGCGACGGCTTCGGCACGAGAATTAAAGGGTAACGCCTGCAAAGCGTAAACTTTTTATTTTCGTCCGGGTATTCACCACGGGGATTCGTGATGGGTAGAAAGGCTCTCGCCGTTGTACTTATCCTTGTGATCTTCGGATGGACGTTCCTCGGCATTGAAACGGCCGCCAGAATGGGCGCTCTGAACGACTTCATGGCCGGTCCGGAGGGCCTCTGGGTCACTGGCTCCGTTGTGGAGACGTCGAACGGGTCTGTACTCGTCATCGAGTGGCATCTCCAGAGAAAGCCCCTGGAGCGGCTCCTGAACGGTCGTGATTCGATGTTCCTGTTCTATCCTTTCGGCGTTTCCCTGCCTCACGGGATTTATAACTTCCTGTATGGCGTTCCCCGGGTGAATCTCACGGTTTACCCCTCGGGGAGGCTGGTAACTGGGAGTGAGATGGGATATGATATCTGGTATTACGATACCCCGGGCTTTGCCACGCCCCGCGTTGAGATGGTGAGGGCTTCATACCTCGTCCCCTCAAACGTGACCGGTGGCAGAATTGAGCTTCCTCTGCGGGCGATGAACTATTCCCGCTGTTCGGTTATCCCCGTTGTCCTGGTTTACTTCCATGAGACGGGTGGGCGTGAAGTCGAACCCGGTCACATCAGCACCCGCCTGACCATCCGCCCGGGGCCAGAATATCCCATTTTCGGCAACGGCACCATCGAGACGCTCTTCAACTTTAACGTCTCCAAATGGGTCGAGTTCACCTACTGGGAGAAACGCGGCGGCTGGGTCGAGGTTAGAGTCTTCAACGCGACACTCCCGTGTGAAGGTGGTTGATTGCCTTAACCCCCGCTTCCTTTATTCTGATGTGACGCGCCCTGAACACTGCCAGCATTCCGTCGGGTGGTGCTGTCAAAGTCTTGTTGCGGCTATTGCCGGGGCGGTTGAGAAATTCGGCTGTGCTCCAAAAACCTCTTAACCTTCTGCTCCGTTCTCTCTCCGGTGGTTGGAATGGAGGCTTTTGATAGGGAGGAACTCACTGTCATCAGGAAGTTTGAGCACATAGAGCACTGCCTCAAGAGGAACGTCCAGGCCCACGTTTCCAACGGTTTTGAGGATGTTCACTTCGTCCATATGAGCCTGCCCGAGATAGACAAGGACGAGGTTGATTTGAGCGTCGAGTTTCTCGGGCGGAAGTTCGATTACCCGATTTTCATAGCCGGAATGACCGGCGGAACGAGGGGCTCTCAGCTCGCGGGTAAGATAAACAAGACTTTAGCGAAGGCGGCCCAGGAGCTGAACATACCGATGGGCGTCGGAAGC
Source organism: Thermococcus sp. JdF3 (assembly GCF_012027495.1). Taxonomy (NCBI): domain Archaea; kingdom Methanobacteriati; phylum Methanobacteriota; class Thermococci; order Thermococcales; family Thermococcaceae; genus Thermococcus; species Thermococcus sp. JdF3. The sequence goes on from NZ_SNUK01000001.1 coordinate 394,813, forward strand.
CAGAGGGCGATGATAAGGAAGCCTGAAACCTGGGAGAGCTACTACGTCCGCGACGTAGCTCCAGACGTTTTCCTCGTCGGCAACCTCGGGGCACCGCAGTTCGCCGAGACGATGCCCGACAGATACGGGGTTGATGAGGCCCTGAAAGCGGTCGAGACCATTCAGGCCGATGCTCTGGCGATACACCTCAACCCGCTCCAGGAGAGCGTCCAGCCGGAGGGCGATACGCAGTACAGGGGCGTTTTGAATGCCCTGGCGGAACTCAAGGCTGAGTTCCCCTACCCGATTATAGCGAAGGAAACCGGTGCCGGCGTTTCGATGGAGGTTGCGATAAGGCTCGAGGGCATCGGTATAGACGGCATCGACGTCGGCGGCCTCGGTGGGACGAGCTGGAGCGGTGTTGAGTACTACAGAGCAAAGGACGAGATGGGCAGAAACCTTGCCCTTCGGTTCTGGGACTGGGGTATAAAGACTGCAATAAGCGTCGCCGAGGTTCGCTACGCCACTGACCTGCCGATTATAGCCACCGGCGGAATGCGCGACGGGATAACGATGGCGAAGGCTCTGGCGATGGGTGCTACGTTCGCCGGCGTTGCACTGCCCCTCCTCAAGCCGGCGGTGAAAGGCGATGTCGATGGAGTAATCAAAGTCCTCCAGCGCTATATCGAGGAGATTCGCAATGCGATGTTCCTCGTCGGGGCGAGGAACGTCGAGGAACTTAGGAAAGTTCCGCTCGTAATCACCGGCTTCACGAGGGAGTGGCTTGAGCAGAGGATTGACCTGAAGGACTATCTGCGGGCCAGGTAACGCATCTTTTAAGTTATCTTTTTAAACTCCATGTTGTATCTATCTTGGGGGCAATTATGGGGAGAGAATCAAGGGTCCGACTCATTGCAGACTTCATAGAGGGCTTTGCGCTCACATGTAACCCCTTTACGATGGCCCTTTCCGTTGCGGTATCCTTTATTGAAGCGATTATTATGAAGTTTAAAATCACCCCTCGGAGGAACGCTTTCTATCTCCTGGGTGCGTTGGTGGGGACCCTTTACTCCTACTATGCTGATGGAACCTGGTTCATGGAGTGGAGCGGAATCTGGTGGATGCCATTTGGTCTCATCTTAGCATCGCTGGTTGGGATACTTGTCGTGTGATACTTGGGAAGAGGAAGCCAGACTTGAAATGCACACCTTTTTAAACCCCTGCCCACAACTAAGACCAACGCAGCCCCACGCCTCAGGAGAGGCCTGGGGGCGTAAGGAGGAATAGACATGATAAAAATCTACACCATTAGCGGTTACGAGGAAGTCGGCAAGAACATGACCGCCGTCGGCTACTCCAACGGCGGCCGGGAAGAGGTCGTTATAATCGATATGGGGATAAGGCTCGACCGCGTTCTCATCCACGAGGACGTCAACATCCAGCAGTTTCCGGCCAAGGAGCTTCAGAAGCTCGGTGCCATTCCCGACGATTCCATTCTCAGGAACAAGAAGGTCGTCGCCATAACCTTCACCCACGGTCACCTCGACCACATCGGGGCCATCGGCAAGCTCGCGCCCCACTATCCCGACGTGCCCATATACGGAACGCCGTACACAATAAAGCTCGCCAAGAGTGAGGTCAAGAGCGAGCAGTATTTCGAGGTCAAGAACCCGATGTACGAGACCCAGTTCGGTGAGATAGTCCAGGTGAGCGAGAACCTGGCGATAGAGTTCGTGCAGATAACCCATTCGATACCCCAGGCGGCTATGGTCGTCGTCCACACGCCCGAGGGCGCGGTCGTCCACACCGGCGACTTCAAGTTCGACAACAACAATCCCCTCGGCGAGAAGCCCGACTACAAACGTCTCAAGGAGCTCGGTAGGGAGGGCGTCAAGGTTCTCATTCCGGAATCCACGCGCGTCTCCGAGCCGACCAAAACCCCGAGCGAGGCCGTTGCCCAGATGCTTCTGGAGGACTTCTTCCTCTACGAGGGCATGGAGGCGGACGGGCTGATAGCGACCACCTTCGCCAGCCACATCCCCAGGCTCCAGGAGCTCATATGGATAGCCAACAAGATGGGCAGGCAGGCGGTCTTCGTGGGCCGCTCCCTGGCCAAATACACCGGCATCGCCAAGCAGCTCGGGCTGATAAGAATGAAGGGCGCCCGCGCTGTCAGGAGCCCCAACGCCATAAGGAAGGTTCTCGCGGAGGTCTCGGGCGCGAGGGAGAATTACCTTCTCGTGGTCACCGGTCATCAGGGCGAGCCAGGGGCGGTCCTCACGAGGATGGCCAACGGCGAGCTCTACGACATCGGCAAGCGCGACACCGTTGTCTTCTCAGCCGGAACGATACCGAACCCGCTCAACAAGGCCCAGCGCTACGTCCTTGAGACCAAGCTCAAGATGAAAAACGTCAGGATGATAAAGGACCTCCACGTTTCGGGCCACGCCAGCAGGGAAGATCACAGGTACCTCATCAGGATGCTGAACCCGGAGAACATCGTCCCCGCCCACGGTGAGTTCAGGATGCTCACACACTACGCCGAACTGGCCGAGGAGGAGGGATACCTCATAGGCCGGGACGTTTTCGTGTCGCGGAACGGCTACCTGGTCGAGATAAGGTAGGGTAAAACTGATAAAGAGTTGCCCTATTTTTCCTTTAGGTTGCTTTCATCACTCACGGGGTGATATAATGGGGAAGTACGATGAGCTGTTCGCAAGGGTTAAGACCATGGCAAAGGACGTTGATGAGGTCATCTTTGAGCTTATCCCCGGGAAGGAGCCGAGGGCCCTCTACGACGCATCCAGACACTATCCGCTCGCCGGGGGAAAGCGCGTTAGGCCCTTCGTGGTTCTCCGTGCGGCCGAGGCCGTCGGGGGAGACCCGGAGAAGGCGCTCTATCCCGCGGCGGCGGTCGAGTTCATCCACAACTACTCCCTCGTCCACGACGACATAATGGACATGGACGAGCTGAGGCGCGGAAGGCCCACCGTTCACAAGCTCTGGGGCGTGAACATGGCCATTCTGGCAGGGGACCTCCTCTTCAGCAAGGCCTTCGAGGCCATCGCTAGGGCGGAGGTGAGCCCCGAGAAGAAGGCCCGCATTCTTGACGTTCTCGTCAGGACCTCCAACATGCTCTGCGAGGGACAGGCCCTCGACATCGAGTTCGAGACCAGGGAGGAAGTTACGGTCGATGAGTACCTCAAGATGATAAGCGGCAAGACAGGGGCGCTCTTTGAGGGCTCGGCCGAGATAGGCGCGATAGTCGGGACCGACAACGAGGAGTACATAAAGGCCCTTGCCAAGTGGGGAATGAACGTCGGGGTAGCCTTCCAGATATGGGACGACGTGCTCGACTTGATAGCCGATGAAGAAAAGCTTGGAAAACCCGTCGGAAGCGACATAAGGAAGGGCAAGAAGACGCTCATAGTCAGCCACTTCTTCAGCAAAGCCAGCGAAGAGGACAAGGCCGAGTTCCTGAAGGTCTTCGGAAAGTACGCCGGCGACGCCAAGGGCGACGCCCTCATACACGATGAGAAAGTAAAGGAGGAAGTCGCTAAGGCCATTGAACTCCTCAGGAAGTACGGGAGCATAGACTACGCGGCGGAATACGCCAAGAACCTTGTCAGGGAGGCCAACGAAGGCCTGAAGATACTCCCCGAGAGCGAAGCCAGGAAGGATTTGGAGCTGCTCGCCGAGTTCCTCGTCGAGAGGGAGTTCTGATGGGGGAGCTGAGGCTCTCGGATTATTCCTCCGACGTCGTTATTCTCTCTTTTCTGCTACTCGTCGTTTCGGCCCTGGCGGTGCCGTGGCTGGAGGTCTCGATAGGTTCCCCCGGTGATTTCCTTTACCTCCTTGTTCTACCTTGGGTGGTTCTCGTTCCGCTCCACGAAGGGCTGCATGCCCTTGTTGCCAGAGTTTTTGGTGCCAAGGTTCGGTTCGGAATTACCACCTTTGGAAGGCTCATCGTTGCCCCTTTCATAGCCATTGAAACTCCCCTTCGCGCGAGGGAATACGCCGTTGTCTCGCTTGCCCCGCTCCTCCTATCGGCCACCTTCCTGTCCTTGGCCTGGCTCCTCCGTTCTAACTTCTGGGCTCTCGCCTATGTCTTCAACACGGCTGGCATGGCGGGTGATTTCCTCATGGTCCTTTCGCTCCTCAGAATGCACCCCGATGCGAAAGTCTTCGACGATGGGACGACCCTCCGCTCCGATGCAGATGTCTCCCTCTCGTATCCGAGGTGGCTTTCAACTGCCCTGAGGGTCGCGATTCTTTTGCTCTTTCTCATGGTAATAATCATGGGCCGCGTTGAAGTCGTCGTTGAGAATGGTTAGGCAAGTTTTATAACATCACTCCCCCTAATTATCCTCTGGTGGACAGAATGAGTCATTCGAAGTGGAGAGTTCTCTACATAATGAGTGCCGCACTCTTCATCATGTTCATCGATACGACGATGATGAACGTCTCCATAAGCGCCCTCGTCGCCGACCTCAACACGACCGTGACGGGTGTCCAGAGCGCGATAACCCTCTACGCCCTTGTAATGGCGGCGTTCATGATAACAGGCGCGAAGCTGGCCGACATCTGGGGCACGAAGAGGGTCTTCTTCCGCGGGCTGGTCATCTACACGGTTGGAACGCTCATGGCGGCCCTCGCTCCAAACCTCGCCGTTCTTCTCCTGGGGTGGTCAATCCTGGAGGGCATCGGCGCCTCGATGATGATGCCCGCGACGGTCACCTATATAACGAAGGAGTACACCGGCAAGGACAGGGCCTTCGCCTTCGGCGTCTGGGGCGGCGTCGGCGGTGCCGCCGCGGCATTCGGTCCGATTATTGGTGGTTTCTTCACGACCTACATTACCTGGCGTCTCGGCTTCTTCATGGAGGCCTTCATCGCCGCGGCGATATTCGCCTACATGAAGATACTATCCGACTACAGGCCGGAGAAGGAGATGAAGCTCGACGTGGTCGGGGCGGTTCTGGTTGGTGTCGGCCTCTTCCTGCTCACCCTCTCAGTGCTCATAATGGACCCGCTCTCCAACCCGCCGGTTCTGCTCCTCATGGTGGCGGGTCTCGCTGTCCTCGTCGCCTTCTGGAAGTACGAGAAGCGCAGGAAGGAGCGGGGACTGGACGTTCTCATAGACGTGGACATCTTCAAGTCGAAGGTCTTCACAGCGGCCAACTTGGTGAGCATCTTCTTCCAGATAACCCTCGCGGGCATAATGTTCACGATTCCAGTGTTCGTCCAGCAGTACCTCCACTACAACGCCATCCAGACGGGTTTCGTCATAGTTCCGCTCTCGATAATGATGTTCATATTCTCCATGAGCGGCCAGAGGTTCGCGGGGTATCTCACGCCGAAGCAGATAATCCAGCTCGGCATAGCCCTCACCTTCGTCGGCCTCTACCTCGTCCTGCGCGTCCTCAAGCCCGGAGTTGAAGGGAGCGACTTCGCCCTCGGCCTGGCCCTCTACGGAACGGGCTTCGGGCTGATATTCTCCCAGATAACCAACCTGGCAATGATGGGGGCGAAGCCGGAGCAGCAGGCAGATGCTTCGGGGATATTCAACGCCCAGAAGCAGTTCGGCCTCTCCCTTGGAACGGCCTTCATCGGTGCCGTCCTCGTCCTCGGCATAATTCACAGCATCGCGAGGCAGATCTACGAGTCCGGCATCATCGAGGGGAGCAAGGAGCAGATAAAAGACGCTGTCATACAGTGGATACTCAAGATGCAGCAGGGCGAGCTGAACATCCCGCCCGAGTACCACGACATCGTGGTGAAGATGGTGAACACATCATTCATCGACACGATGAAGGTGGCGGTAATCTTTATGATTGGCATCCTCGTCATCAGCGCCCTGCTCTCCTTCCTCCTGCCGAAGGGGGAGAAGGCGGAGGTGACGGCAACGCCCGAGAATACTGAAGACGGGGAAAACGCGGAATGACTATTTCGCAAGCAGCCAGCCAATCGGTGGATGCTCCGCCCCTTCCCTCCACTTCTCATAGGCCCTATCCCACCGCTCCAGAAGTTTGGCACGCTTTTCTCCTCTTTTATCCGCTCCACGTACTCCCTTGGGATGTAGGCTAGATAGTGCGGCAGGCCCGGCTCAAAGGCTCCGCTTTCGATTATCCTCCCACCGGCCTTTTCCACCAGTTCCTTCAGCCTTTCCAGCCGGAGGTAATGCAGGTCATCCTTCTCGCCAAAGAGCGCCTCAAAGATACCCTCACGGGGGTTGTAGAGCTCAAGGTGTGCCTGACGCTCGTTGTTGGTTATGGGAAGACTCTCCGCTATGAAGACCTTCTCCGCGACCCGGAGCATCTCTGAGAAGACCCTAACCATCGTTTTCTCATTTTTCAGGCTTCTAACTCCATGAACGAGAACGGCTAAATCGAAGGCCTTAAATGGAAACGGCAGCTCCCTCGCATCGGCCTTGAGCGGGATTATCCTGCGCTTTAAGCCAGCCGCAGAGGTTATCTCCTCGAAGAAGCGCCATCTGCTCAGGTCCACGGCAACAACGCGGCCGGTTTCGCCGAGGGGGTAGGCGAGCGGGACAGTCGTTAATGCGTGCGCACCACAGCCGATTTCAAGACGTTCATTCCTTCCTCAGCGGTGCGTGCTGGAGGACGCGGAAGCGTTCAAGCATCTCCGTGCGGACCCAGTCGGGAGGTAGCGGCGGCTCGCTTCGGAGTGGAATTCTGGAGAGAACATCCTTCTTAAACGTTTCCTCGTCAGCGGGCATGGAAAACACCGAAAATGGCTAAAAGCCTTCCCTTTAAGGAGTTTTCTGAGAAAAGGTTTTACAGGGTGGGGTTGAATTAATGGTGGCCGGGAATTTTCGTGGTTCTTAACGGGAGTAAGGGATAAGACACTCTGCCGGGCTTTGCTGCCCGTTGCATCGTCATGCAACTCTTTTACTCGGGCTTCTTTCGACCAATTCTAAAAGCAAAATCAAACTCTGAATAAATTTGTACTTTGAAAAGAATAGAAGAATTTTTTACTAAAAGTAAAAGGAAGAATTTATAAGGATAAGTTGCTTTAGAAGATACTGCAAACAACTTAAAGGAAGTGAACTGGATGAAGTGGACGCCTTTGCTGGCGATCCTTCTCGGACTGCTGATGATTGGTGGTATGGTTTTTGCAGGCGCATTGCAGAACAACAGAGGTGGAATTTTTGAACCACCGTCTAAAGGGCAACCCCCAATTTCACCAACCCCTGGAAAAGAAGTTATCATAAAAACGTTTGTTGGGAAATCCAGTATGCACGTGGCAGAGCAGTTCCTTCAGAAGTACTGGGACAAATTAACTCTCAGAATAAATCTGGAGGAGTTTGGGGATTGTACTTTTATAGGAATAGCACTCAGACCCCTGCCGGGTGGTATGTACGCCCCGCTCTACTACTTTGCCAACGAGAGTTCCGGGTATGCCAGCCTGCGGATTCTGAACGAATCGTTTACTTCCGAGGCCACCAAGTTTGTAGACCTTCCACTCGGGGTAAAAGGGGCACTTGGAGATGAACCCCGCAGAGAATGGGACTCAATAGGTCGTATCAGCACGATAACCACTTCTCAGGATATCACAACATGGAGGGGAGACAAAGTCACTGTGTACAACAAACTGGGAGTGGACTTTTGGGTAACTGAGGCGAAAATGGGGTACTACTACTATGTGTACCTGAGCCATGAGGCAAAAGTGCCCAGTGAGAAAGATTTCCCAAAAGATTTCAGGGTAGCGGTAAAAGAAGTCAGGGAACGGGCCACTATTCTGAACCCCTCACGCGAACAGGCATATTTTGGAATTGGAAGCTTTAAACCCGAAGGCAGTGGCTCTTCATCCGAACCTACGGTTACGTGGGGCCTGAATGTTGGTATTGATACTACTGGGCTTCCAAACGCTGGAGCGGGATTCAGTGAAACCTATACTAAAGGACTTACGTTCAAATGGTACACCGACGATATTGATGCTAATAGAGATATCGAGTTTGAGTTTTATGGTCTGAATAAGAAAGAATGGCTGGGAAGCTCTCCAGCGTGGGGCCAGATATTTATAACACATCCAGTAGTTGTTCCCTTTGTGAAAAAAGGAACACCCTTCCACATGGTTGAGATGAAACTACGGGCTGAGGCAGACTTCATCTATGAAGAAACTAGGCCATACTGCGGTCTGGGATGTGGAACCTATACCGTCAAAAAAAGCACGAGTGCGCCGCCCATAGAGTTTACCGTCGAACTGTACCCCTGGTTCGTAAACAGGAAGTGATGGAGTTTTGATTTATATCTGTTTTTCTTTCTTGTTGGAGCTTCTAGTGTTGGGAGAATACAGGGATCCCCCCACAATTTGAGAAAAAAGTAAAAAATTACTCAACAAACACCGCCGGCTTCAGCGGCATCGCGGCCTTCTTCTTTCCTCCCTTGTCCTCCTCAGGGTTGATGATTATCTCGATGCCGAGCTCCTTCTCCATGAAGTCCTTGGCTTCCCTCAGGGCCTTCTCCTCGTCTATGCGCTTGACTTCGAAGGCCCTCTCCTTTATCAGCTTCTGGATGAGCTTGCCTATCTCCTTGCCGTGCTTCCTCATCTCCGGGTCTTTCATCAGCTCGGCCATGGCGCTCTTAAAGTCCCTCTTCTCCGCGACCACCTCGACGACCTTCCACTTCCACTCCGGGGCGGTGTAGACGTAGGCCCTCTTGGCGTCCTCTATCTTTGCCACGCGGATTATCTCCTTGATGTCCTCGATGAGGGCCTTGACGAACTCCTCCTCGGCCTCGATGGTTTCGTTCCACCACTCTGGAACCGGCTCCGGCCACTTCGCCAGGCTGACGAAGCCCTCTCCGCCCAGTTTCTCCCAGAGCTCCTCGCTGATGTGCGGGGTGAACGGGGCCATGAGCCTTACCCAGACCTCGGCGAGCTTCCTCAGGACGAAGCGCTTGGCCTTGTCGTCCCTGCCCTCGGTTCTCCTCATGTACCAGCGCAGGTCGTTGAGGACGCTGTAAAACGCCCACTGCACGGCCGTTCTCGTCCTGAACTCCTCGAGCGCCTGAGTAGCACCTTCTATGGCCCTGTTCAGCCTGTGCAGCATCCACTTATCGATATCCTTAAGGTCGGTCTCCTCAGCCTCATAGGTGGCGAACTCGTTTATCAGCTCGTAGAAGCGCTCGACCTGCCTGCGGAGCTTCCCAACCTCCTTCCTGCGCCAGTCGAAGTCGCTGTCGTGCTCGGCCAGGCCCATTATGTAGAGCCTGACGACGTCCGCACCGTTCTCCTCGATGGCGTCGATGAAGTTCAGCACGTTGCCCTTGCTCTTGCTCATCTTCGTTCCTTCGAGCGTTCCGAAGCCGTTCACCGCTATGCCCCTCGGCCAGTGCTCCTTCCTGAAAATCGCCGTGTGGTTGAAGATGAAGAACGTCAGGTGGTTCGGTATCAGATCCTTCGCCGAGCAGCGCCAGTCGAGCGGATACCAGTACTCGAACTCCTCCTTCATCTCGTGGATCGTCTCCGCCGGGATTCCGGTCTTCTCGGCCAGCTCCCTCTCCTTCTCCTCGCTGAACTCCTCCAGGAACAGGTAGTCGAAGAACTCCCTTGTGAGCTTCTCGGGGTCGAGCCTGCCCTCTTCCCTCAGCCTGTTCATCTGCCTGCTTATCGTGTAGTACGCCATGTAGATGGTCGAGTCGCTCAGGCTCTCGATGACCCAGTCGGGATCCCACGGGAGCGGCGTTCCCAGTCCAACCTTCCTCGCGCAGGCCTTCTTGTCGAGCCAGTCAACTATGGCCTCGAACTGAGTGCGCCTGCTCTCGGGGTAGATGGTCATGTTCGCGAGGGCCTCACGGGCCTTCTCCTTCCACTCGGGATTGCCGTAGTCTATGAACCACTGGTCGTGGATTATCTTGATGACCGCCTGGTTGCCGAAGCGCGAGACGACCGGCTTCTCGGCGAACTCGTACATTATCTCCGCGGTTCCCTTCTCCTGGAGCTCCTTGGCTATGAGGTCTTTGGCCTCCTGGACGGGCTTTCCTGCGTAGGGCTCGATCTTGAAGACTCCCTTGTGGTACTCGGCCTTGTAGATGTTCTTGGTGGCCTCTTCGAGCTTCTCAACGTCCTTCTGGCTCCTCACGCCGAGCCTCTCAGCCTCCTCAACCGCCGGGAAGTCGCCGTAGCCCTCGAGCTTTATAAGCGAGATGTAGCTTATCTCCTCAACCACGCGCGGGTCTATGTCGTATTTGAGCAGAATCTCGGTCTCCTTCTTCAAATCCTCCAGGGCCACGTGGTCGAAGGGCGCATGAGCCGGGACGCTCATAACGACGCCGGTTGCGTTGTCCGGGTCAACGAACTCTGCAGGCAGGATGATGACCTCGTCGCCGGTGACCGGGTTCTTCACGTACTTTCCGATCAGCCTCTCGCCCTTGAACTCCTCCGATACTTCAATCTCCCTGTCCTGGAAGGAGAGCTTGTAGGCTGCCTCCTTGCTAATTATCCACGTCTCCACCTTCTCGCCGCGCTTGACCTTTGCTTTGACGTAGGTGGCGTTGGGGTTCAGCCACATGTTGGTAACGCCGTAAACGGTCTCGGGCCTCAGCGTCGCAGCGGGCATGTAGATTTCCTCGCCGTCCTCCTCCAGGATGAACTTGATGATGACGTAGTCCAGTATCTGGACGTCTTCGCCCTCCATTATGTCGTGGTCCCCGAGGGCAGTTCCAACGACCGGATCCCATCTGACCCTGTGCGCTCCCTTAACGACCAGCCCCTCCTCCTTGAGCGTCCAGAACTGCCACTCTATGAACTTGCTGAACGGCGGGAAGAGGCTCGTCGTGTGGAACTCGCGGGTCCAGTCAACTGAGAAGCCGGCGCGTATGAAGGTCTCCTTTGCGGCCTTCATGAAGTAATTGACTATCTCCTTCGGGTCCTCGAACTTCCAGAGTATCTCCTCGGGGACTTTATAGACGTCGCGGTAGATGTGTATGGTCTTGGGATCGCGGTGCTTTATCCTCTCGGCGATTCCGACTATCGGGGCTCCTGTGATGTGCCACGCCATCGGGAAGAGGACGTTGTAGCCCTGCATGCGCTTGAAGCGCGCTATGACGTCGGGAATAGTGTAGGTTCTCGCGTGGCCGACGTGGAGGTGCCCCGAGAGGTACGGGAAGGCGACCGTGATGTAGAACTTCTTCTCCTTGGGCTTTTCATTCGCTTTCGGCTCGAAGGCCTTTTCCTCCAGCCAGCGCTTCTGCCACTTCTCCTCAATGGCTTTGAAGTTAAGCTCAGCCATGGTCATACCTCCTCAGAATTTTTTCAAAAGAGCGTGAGCGATACTCCAGAATAGGGGGGTTATCCGGGAAATCAGGCACGGTTGCGATTCGAGCGATGGAGAAGACACTCCCCCCTCATTGGCATCGGAGCGAGTAGGATTCCTGATATTTAAATCTTTTGGAATTCTCGGATGATGATTTGCCAACCGCGGCATGGATGTATCCACGGAAAGGAAAAATAAATGTGCTCGGGGCTCGCGTGGCATGTCTTCAGAGCCGGATAAGCTCCCTCTCCGCCCTCGTCAGCCTTTTTCCTCTTCCATCGTGAACGACGACGTCGTCCTCTATGCGAACACCACCCAGGCCCGGAACGTAGATTCCCGGCTCTATCGTGAAGGTCATACCGTTCTCCAGGGCCACGTTTCCGTCCGGGCCAATGTATGGCTCTTCGTGGACATCCAGCCCGAGTCCGTGCCCGGTTCTGTGGGTGAAGTACTCGCCGTAGCCGGCTTTCGCTATCGTCTCCCTCGCGGCTCCGTCCACCTCCCTTGCAAGAACACCCTCACGGACGGCCCGGTATGCCCTCTCCTGTGCCTCTTTGACGACTTCGTAAATCTCCACCAGCCTCTCGTCCGGCCGTCCAAGGGCGATGGTTCTCGTGATGTCCGAGCAGTAGCCCTTCCACTTCGCCCCGTAGTCGAGTATCACCAGGTCGCCCTTCCTGAGCCTCCTGTCCCCGGGCGCGTGGTGGGGGTTGGCGGCGTTCTCACCACTGGCCACTATCGGCTCGAAGGAAATCCCATCGCTGAGCTCCCTTATTGCCAACTCTATCTTCAAAGCCAGCTCCCGCTCGCGCATACCGAGCAGGTCCCAGCTCAGAATCTCATCGAAGGCCCTGTCCGCTGCCCTGGCGGCGTGTCCCATCATCTCTATCTCGTGCTTGTCCTTTCTCATGCGGAGCTCCCTCATGAGCGAGCTCAGGGGGTGGAACTCGAAGCTGCCGAGGTGGATGACTTTCATGAGCCAGTCGGCACGCATCGTGTCCTCTATGAGAAGTCTCCCGCCCGACAGGTGGAACTCCGCCAGGATCCAGGCGAGCTTGTCGTAGGGGTTCTCCCCGTCGCGCCAGAACGTAACCGGGAAGTTCCTGACGACGTTTTCGTAGAGGCTGGGGGCCAGGAGCCGGTAGTCGCCGCCGGCGCTCACAACCAGAACGGTGAGCCTCTCGCCGGCCTCGTGGATGTGGAGGCCCGTGAGGTAGTAGAGATTGGTCCCGGGACTGATCAGGGCACCGTCGAAGTTCCTTTCCTTCATGAGGGAAACCAGGTTGCTGAGCCGCATTTCATCACCGCTACCCATTATTCCGCAACCCTTAAAAACTCAACCTCGAACCCCGACCGACTGGGCGGGGCAAACCCGCGGGATGTTCCCGTAAGGGAGAACCACAAACAGGGAAGAGGTGAACGAGATGAGCATGTACAAGTACATTAGGGAAGCCTGGAAGAGCCCCAAGAAGAGCTACGTCGGGGATCTTCTCAAGGTCAGGATGATCAAGTGGAGGAGGGAGCCGGTCGTCGTCCGCGCCGAGAGGCCGACCAGGCTCGACCGCGCTCGCTCGCTCGGCTACCAGGCCAAGCAGGGCTACGTTATCGTTCGCGTCCGCGTCAGGAAGGGCGGAAGGAAGAGGCCCAGGTGGAAGGGCGGAAGGAAGCCGAGCAAGATGGGTCAGGTTAAGTACAGCCCGAAGAAGAGCCTCCAGTGGATCGCCGAGGAGAAGGCCGCCAGAAAGTTCCCGAACCTCGAGGTTCTCAACAGCTACTGGGTCGGCGAGGATGGAATGTACAGGTGGTTCGAGGTCATCATGGTCGACCCGCACCACCCGGTCATCAAGGCTGACCCCAAGATCAACTGGATAGCCGGCAAGGCCCACAAGGGTCGCGTCTTCCGCGGACTCACCAGCGCAGGCAGGAAGAGCCGCGGCCTGAGGAACAAGGGCAAGGGCGCTGAGAAGGTCAGGCCCAGCATAAGGGCCAACAAGGGCAAGGGCAAGTGATTTCCTCTAATCTTCTTCCGGTTTCTCAAGCTTTATCCTTTTGATTCCCAACTTGTCAAAGGCCTTGTCAGAGCTGATTATCGTCCCGCCGCACTTTGCCGCGTGGAGGGCATCGAAGGGATTTAGTCCGTGCTCCTTCATATAGTAGGCCGCCCTGAGGTAGGCCTCATCTTCGATGTCCGTCATCGCCATGACTGCGGCCATGAGCTTTACCGGGTCGAGGCTGAACCTCTTCGAGAGTATCAGGAGTTCCATTAATGTCGCCTCGGAGGTCGTTATCTGACCCCGGTACCTCTCGTAGATTTTCCTGGCGTTTTCCTTGAGCCAGTCGCTGGGTTTCAGCAGGGCAAGGAAAAGATCCGTGTCTGCGTAGACCATCTCACCCACCCGCGAGCCTCTCCGCCTCCTTTAGGATTTCCCTCCTCAGCTCTTCGATCGGAACGTCGGGGAGGTCCTTCCCGAGCTCTTCGAGTTCCTTTACCGGATCATCGGGCTTTGGGACTATGAGTATGCCATCATCGACCCTGACCAGGTAAACCTCCCTCGGTAGGTTTTCCCTGAGCTCCTTGGGGAGGTACAACCTTCCCCTTGAATCCACCCTTGCCAGCATTTTCCCACCATTAGCTGATTAGTGGGATTTTATTTAAGTTTTCCCCACCAACGCGCGCGGCAGTTACCTTTTAAAGCGCGGCATCGAATCAACCCCGGTGAGAGTGATGGTCAAGATAAGGGCGCACCACGTCAGGATAACCACCTTCATCCACGCCACCGAGGACGAGGACAAGGTTCTGGAGGCGATAGCGACCTTCATCCCCGAGGAGATAGATGAGGAGGACATAATCTTCGATATCGACGAGACCACGGGGTTCTTCGGCAACCCCATTAAGGTCGTCAACGTCGAGATAAAGCGGAGTAAGGCCGTTAGGCTGTTCATAGACTACTTCAAAGAGTTGCTGAGCGAGGAGGACAGGCGCTACCTCCTGGACCACCTTGATGAGAAGGTGGATGAGGAGGGAACCTTCTACGTCCGCTTCAACAAGCAGAAGGCCTACCTCGGCGAGCCTGAAATAGATGAGGGGTCGGACGTGGTGCAGGTCAGGGTAAAGGTCAAGGCCTTCCCGATGAGGAAGGAAGCAGTTGTGAAAGCCGTCAGGGAGTGGCTGGAGGAATGAGCGGGGAGGTTTTCTTCGGTGAATCGGGGGTGGAGGAGGTCTCCTTCTCAAGGAACTATTTCGTTGAGATGGACGTGAGGAGCGAGGAAGCCTACGAGCTGGCCAGTGAGTGGTTTGATGAGGTCGTGTTCACAAAAAAGCTCGTCCTCGAAGGCCCGCCCGACTGGAATGCCCTCAAGGAGGAGCTCAAACTGCTCCGCGAGAGGTACGGGAAGGTCGCCCTCCTGCTCGTTACAAGCAGGCCGGGTCTGATAAAGGAGGTAAAGAAGAGGAACCTCCGTGCCCTCCTCTACGTTCAGGGCGGCGATATGAGGGTGAACCGTCTTGCCATTGAGAATGGTGTTGATGCCCTCATAAGCCCCTGGTTCGGGAGAAAGGATCCGGGATTTGACCACACCCTCGCGGGAATGGCTGCCAGGAGGGGAGTCGCCATAGGGTTCTCCCTCGCGCCCCTGCTCTCTGCTGGCCCCTACGAGAGGGTTCAGATCCTCCGCTTCATGACGAAGACCTGGCAGCTGGTGGACAAATACGGTGTGCCGAGGTTCATCACGAGCTCCGCGGAGACGAGGTGGGAGGTTCGCGGACCCGGTGATCTGATGGGTCTCGGGAGAAACATAGGCATGGACGCCCCAAGGGCGAGGGCGAGCCTGAACTTCTATCCGAGGACGATACTGGCCGGACTCAGGGCCCCCACTGCCACCAGCCGTACCTGAGGACGAGGAACGCTATCCCGACCCCGAGAACCATCAGCACCAGTAAAATCGCAACCAGCTTCTTTCTGTTTTGGGCCTCCATGGGATCACCTTCTATTAACTTGGGTTCCGGATTATAAAAACCTTCCCGACGGTCGGACTGGAAACCCGTTTCCACCAATCACGGAGGCGTTAGGGCGGCGGAAATTTGTTCCGGAAATGTTATTAAGTTAGAATGCCCATTAATCCTGAGGTCCAATGCTGCGCCTTGAGGTCTACTGCGACGAGGGTGAGGGTGAGGGTGAGAAGGTCAGGGATGTTCTGACCAAGTGGAGTCTTCAGTTCTACGCCGAGGAAGTGCAGAGCAACGAGCACCGGGCGCTCAAATTCACCGTCCTCGTGCCGGATTTCGTGATTAACGACGTCGTCGACGAGCTGATGAAGGCTGTTGACCTTCGGAAGGGGCATTCATCGATAACCTGGGCCCCCGTCAGCGGGAAGTCCGTGAAGTACGCCAATTCCGTCAAATCGCTCAAAAAGTTCAAGCGCCGCTGGACCTTGGCGGCCATAGAGGGGCTCATCGAAAACGCCAACACCCAGGCTCGGGTTGATCCAATCCAGCTCACTCTCGGTGCCGTTGCCTCGATTATAGCCCTCTTCGGCCTCATCAACGACAGCATAGTCATGATAATCTCGGCCATGCTCCTCTCGCCGATTCTCGGCCCGCTCTACGGATTCTCCCTCAACATCGTCATGGGCAAGGGCAGGGATGCCCTCGACGCGGTTTCCTCCATTCTCAAACTCCTCGGCGTTATATTCCTCTCGGCCCTTGTGGTGTCCTTGATCCTCAATCTTGCTGGCTCGATGCCGGCGGAGCCGACCCACGAGATACTGTTGAGGGGCCAGTCGGGACTGGTTTACATACTCCTCGCGATAATCCTCGGCTACGCCGGAATAGTTGCCATAGTTAGCAGGATTCCCGAGATTCTGGCGGGGGTTTCGATAGCTGCCGCACTGGTTCCTCCAACGACGGTGGTTGGAATATCCCTCGCCATGGGCTGGTGGGACGTTTTCGGGGGCTCGCTTGTTCTGACAGTGGAGAACGTTCTCGGTCTTCTCAGCGGCTCTCTCCTCGGACTCTACGTCCTGAACGTCTCCCCCAGGAGCTACTACGAGAGGAGGGCTGCGAAGCTATACACGAAGAGGACGATGCTGGTGCTGGCCATCATGCTCGTCACTCTCGTCCTTGTGGAGCTCCTCAGCTAGGCCACTTCGGTCTGCTCATAGATTGGCTTTCCCTGCCGGTGCTTCACCAGGAGCCCGTAGAAGAACTCCTTGAGGTCGGGCCCCATCTCATCGTCCATGAGCAGGTCCGCCCTGCCGGGATACTCTCTCTCCGCCCTCGTTATCAGGAGGGCTATGGCTGGTGTCAGCTGCCCGAGGAGGATTTTAACGAGCTCGGGGTAGGCGTCTTCGTCTATCTCCTCGTCCGCCTCCATGCCGAGGTACACCACGAAGCCCTTCATCTGGACGGCGAGGACGAATTCGTTCTCGCTCAGCTCGAAGAAGGAGAAGTTGTAGCCCTTGGAGTCGGTCCTCGCGAGAAGGACGCCCCTTATTGAAACCGTCACTGGCTCCTCCTCGATCTCGAACACCAGGTCCTTGGCCAGCTCCCTCTGGGCTATTGCGTAGAGTTCCTCTATCGTCATGTGGCTACTTTCTCGGGCCCGAATAAAAGGGTTTCGCGTCACGTTTTTAACGATGACGTCCAAAGGAATTACGGTGGTGTCATGAAGATCACTCGCTTTGGCGTCTCCGTTCCCGACGAGCTGCTCGAAAGGTTCGACCGTATAATCGAGGAGAAGGGCTACGTGAACAGGAGCGAGGCAATACGGGACATGATGAGGGACTTCATAGTCCGGTACGAGTGGGAACAGGGTGAGGGTGAGGTCGCCGGCACGATAACCATGCTCTACAACCACGACGAGGCAGAAGTGGTCAAGGAGCTCCTTGACCTCCAGCACGACTACCTGAGCGAGATAATCTCCAGCATCCATGTCCACATGGATGAACACAACTGCCTTGAGGTCATCATAGTTAAGGGTAAGGCCAACAGGATAAAGGAGATAGCGGACAGGCTGCTGAGCCTCAAGGGTGTAAAGCACGGCAAGCTGGTGATGACTGGGACGGGGAAGGAGCTGGTTTAAATGAGGGCTTCTGGATGAGGATATTGAGCTTTCTGACGTCTCTGATCGTCATCCTTTCCTTTGTTCTCCCCTGGCTCAAGCCCCCCTCTGGGGAAATGACGTTCATCGCGATCTTCGATCAGGTCTGACCACCCCCATGCCTTTGGGGGCGGCTTCTGGTGGCTCTTCGCGGGACTGTTCCTCGTGCTCCCGGGCGTTTTTTGGAATATCCTGCTGGAGGCTCGGTCCGGGCATTGGGCTGGTAGGATGTTCCTCTTCACCACCGTGGCGTGGTACATGTACGGTGAGGGATTCGTGGATATAATCGGGGAGGGCTACCTTCTGGGACTCGGCGGCTTTGTGGCGGGGTTTTTCTTGGGCGGTGGCAAGTACCTCTAGCCCACAACCTCGACCACATCGCCGTTCCCAGGCGGCAGGGCGGACATGACGTCCTCCTCCCGGACCTTGTAGCCCCACTTTTCGAGGATGTGTTTTATCCTCTTCACCAGCTCGCTCTTCCTGAGTGGGCCGGGGCGGATCACGATGTATCTATTCGTGTGGGCTTTTATGGCATCAACCGGGGCGCAGACGATGAAGTCCTCGCCCTCGTAGTTGATTATACCGACGGCGAGCTTGAGCGGAAGCCCGTGGAGCCAGTTCCTCTTGCCGTAGACCATGAAGGCCCCCTTGCCCAGGTACTCGCCGCTCGGCGTCTGCTTGGTGACCTGGTTTGGATACGCCCAGTAGGCGTCCTCGCTGTAAACGCCCCTGCTCCATGCCTTGCTCATCGAAACCGCGAACTGGCAGGCCTCGAAGATGGTCTTTTCTCCCGCTTTTTGCCCCTCTTTGATGACGACGTGGGGGGCGCCGTAAACGTCGGCGTGGCAGTAGAGGTCGTTCTCGGTCATGTGTCTCTTTATGAGGATCTCGTTGGTGCCAGCGTCCTTACCTGCCAGAACAAGGAAGCCCTCGCTCGAAACGAACCAGCGGAACTTCTCGAACCACTTCTTCTTTCTCCTCTCAATTCTCTTAACGTTGAGCTCCTTCTTGAGTTCCTCCTCGATGAGCCTCTCTACCTCGTCCAGCTTCCTCTTCGTGTCCTCGTAGGCCTTAAGCGCTCCCTCGTGCTTGTGCCTGAACTTCTTGGCCTTTTCGTAGTACAGCTCGGCGTTCTCGCCTATGCTCCTGTTGAGGTAAAGCTTCACCTTCTTCCCCTCAATCTCCACCGTCACCGCCTTCTCCTTCGGGTCAATTCCCTTCACCATGAGCGCGACCCTGTTGCCGGCCTTCTTGCCCTCCTCTATCCTCCTCTTGAACTCGTCCCAGCCGAGGGTCTCCGTGGCTTTCCTGAACTCCTCTAGAAGCCTCTCTATGAGGGCGTAGTTCGCGTAGATCAGGTCTCCTATCTCCTGGTTGGCCTTCGCCCCCTCCTCGAAGCCTCTGAGCATCTCCTCCTGCTTCCTGAGCGTCATGAGAAGCTGTCTCTTCTTGGCCTCGAGCCTCTTCGTCTGCTCAATCCTTGCCTTCTCGAGGGTTATCTTTCCAAAGTACTCGTCGAGGGCCTCGCTGAAGGTGTTGAAATAGCGCTTCTCGAACCCCTCGTAGATCCTCAGCTCTATCGGAACGACGTCGTGCATGTTTCCGCCCTTGAAGACTATGTTGGGCCTCGGTTCATCGTTGAACGTGTTCATCATCGCCCCGTAGACCCTCAGTAGGTCGTCGTCGCTGAGTTCCTTAACCGGCGTCGTCTTGTCAAAGCCGGCCCGTATGGAGATCTCCTCGGCGTACATGCCCCCCATGTTGAGCTTCCTCGCCAGAGCGCGCACGAGCTCGAGTTCTTCCTCTTCACGCATAAGCTCGAGGAACCTCTCCCGCGTTACCTCGAGCGGGTTCTCCCTGGCGGGAGGATACTGGTATTCTGCCTTAGGCATTATCCTTCTGTCCTTGTACTCCTCGTAGCGAAGGGCCGCCAGTATTCTGTTCTCGGGATCCAGGAGGATCACGTTTCCCCTCCTGAAGAGCTCGCCGATGAGGGTGTAGTCCCCAACGCGAACCTTCACTATTCTGTCGAAGCCGTGCTGCTCTATCGCGTCTATGAACCCGCCGCTTAGGTGCTTCCTGAGGAGCATGGTGAAGCTCGACGGCTGCTTCGGCGCCTCCTTGACGTAGGTGGTCACGTGAAACCTCTTGCCTGCCTGGAGGATTAAGTCTGCTCTTCCTTCCTTTGTCCTGAGTTTTATCCTAATCTCGTCGCCGTCGTGATAGACCTTATCCACGCGAGAACCGACAAGCCACTGCAGTTCCCTCACGATGTAGCGGATATCAACGCTGCTCATCTCTTCCTTCATCCTCTCACCCCTTCCGGATTGTCCCTCTCCCCTTTAAACCTAACCGGTGTCCGCAAGTGTTCACACGCTCAACTCTGTTCCGAATAAGGTTAAATACTCCGAGTGCGATAACACTCCCGGTGATACACAATGAGAGGCTATTTCACCTTCGTCCTGCACACCCACCTTCCCTACGTTCGGAAGCACGGTAAATGGCCCTTTGGAGAGGAGTGGCTCTACGAGGCCATGAGCGAAACTTACCTGCCTCTTCTTATGGAGTTCGAGCGCCTCCGCTCCTCCGGGGTGAGGTTTCAGCTCGTGATCAACATAACCCCCGTTCTGGCAGAGCAGCTGGCCGACGACTACATCAAGGCCGAGTTCGAGAGGTACCTAACCCGGAAGATTGAGACCACCGAGGAAGACCTGAAATCGGGCAGGTACGACGAAAGGGCCGTCAAAGCCTCCCTCGACCACTTCAGGAAGGTCTACGACTACTGGAGGGCCATAAACGGTGACATCGTAGGAAAGTTCCGTGAGTTCCAGGATGCGGGGTACATCGAGGTGATAACCTCCGCGGCAACGCACGGCTATCTTCCGCTCCTCGGCAGGGACGAGGCGATAAGGGCGCAGCTGGCCAACGGCATAGCGACCTACGAAAAGCACTTCGGCAGGAGGCCGAGGGGAATATGGCTGCCCGAGTGCGCCTATCGGCCGGCCGGCGAGTGGGGACTGCCCGGTGGAAGGAGGGTTAAGCGGGCCGGCATAGAGAAGTTCCTCGAGGAGTTCGGGCTGGAGTACTTCTTCGTTGAGAGCAGGCTCATAGACGAGGGGCCTGTGACCGGGGGCTACGGTGAGGTTGTCCCCCACGGGGGTGAGAGGAGCACGCTGAGGCCGTACTGGATAAGGGGCTCCCGCGTGGCAGTCTTCGCCCGCAACCGGGAGACCGGCCACCAGGTCTGGAGCGCGCACTACGGCTATCCCGGCGACTTCTGGTACAGGGAGTTCCACAGGAAGGCACCAAAGAGCGGCGGCCAGTACTGGCGCGTGACGGGCAGGGACGTTGAGCTGGGTGAAAAGGACTTCTACGACCCCGAGAGGGCGATGGAGCGGGTTGAGGAGCACGCCAGGCACTTTGTAAGCCTGGTTGAGAGGCTCCTGAGCGAGTTCGGGGAGAAAACTGGGGAGAAGGGCATAGTGGTCTCACCATACGACACCGAGCTCTTCGGCCACTGGTGGTTTGAGGGGGTTAAATGGCTCGGGCGCGTTCTCGAGCTGATGACGGAGAGGGGAATAGTCACCACGACGCTCTCTTCCTACCTCGACAACTACACCGGCGGGAGGTACGAGATTGAACTGCCGGAGGGTTCGTGGGGGGCCAACTCCGACCACTCCACCTGGTGGAACGCGGAGACGGAGTGGACCTGGGAGCACGTCTACCGTGCTGAAGATAGAATGGTGGCACTGGCGAGTGCGTACTACGGAAAGGACAGGACCACCGGTAGAATCCTTGAACAGCTGGCCAGGGAGCTACTGATACTCGAAGCCAGCGACTGGGGGTTCCTCATAACCACGGGGCAGGCGAAGAAGTACGCCGAGCGCAGGATACTGCTCCACAGCAGGGAATTCCACAGGCTGGCCAACGAGCTGGTGAGGTACGTCAAAACTGGAGACTTCGACGTTAAGCTCCTCGAGGAGCTTGAGCGGCGCGACAATCCATTCAAACCTGTGGTGGTTGCTCACTACGTGAGCGAAAGTCCCCCGGAGGTTCCGGAATACGTCGAACCGCCCGAGGTTCCGCCCGAAAGGGACGAAGAGCCGGCTGAACGACCGGGGAAGGAGCTTCCGGAGAGGGCCTACGCCACCGCGGTAGTCAAGGAGATGGCAGTTAAGCCAGTAAAAAGGACTGTAGAGCGGGTGAAATCCAGTGGGATTGAGAGGCCCAGGCCGGCGAGAAAGAGAGACTCCGGCAGGGCCGGGAGCGACCTCCTGCGGATAAAGGGCATCGGGCCGAAGACGCTGGCAAAGCTTCGGGGCGCTGGGGTGTACACCACCCAAGACCTCAGGATGGCGGACATTGACGAACTGGCCAGAAAAACGCGCATTTCGCCAAAAAGGCTGAGGAAGTTCTTGGCCCAGATTTCCTGAATTCCCCTTTTGTTTCGTTTCGAAAGCCTTTTTTGAAGTTTCTACCAACTATCCATGTGGTTGCCATGAAAAAGGTTGAGGCCATTATCCGGGGAAACGATTTCGACCGCGTGAAGAACGCCCTCAAGCAGGTGGGCATCGTGCCCCTGACGGCCTATCCTGTACAGGGGAGGGGAGTTCAGGGGGGCGTCCCGCCCTACGACCTTCTGCCCAAGATGAAGCTCGAGATCGTTGTGAAGGACAGGGACCTTGAGAAGGTGATTGACGTCATCGTCAGGAACGCAAGGAGCGGAACACCCGGAGACGGGAAGATATTCATCCTCCCTGTGGAGGACGCGATCAGGATAAGGACAGGGGAGAAGGGCAACGAAGCCCTCTACTGAGGGCTTCTTTTTTTCACAGGAACGCGTGCCTGTGCCTGTAGAGCTCGACGAGGGAGCTGGCTATCAGGTATATCTCTACCGCAGAGAGTATGACGAGGAATATCAGATATCCCTGTGCAAAGGATACGCTCTTTCCCAGGTTCTCCGCTATTGTGCTCACTTGGTTGGGGTCACGAAGGGCACTCAGGGAATAGACTATCGCGTTGAAACCCACAACCAGGGGAATTGGGGCGGAGGCATATGCCAGCAGGAGTCCGGTGTAGCCCCTTCTCTGAAGGGACAGCATCGAAAGGATTATCGGGATGGCCAGGATGAGCGCGGTTATTGCGAAGAACTGATTGAGATACGCCCCCGTCAGGATGAAGAACGACGTCATTCCGAAGATGTATTTCCGGTATGCTCTCTTCAGCTCGGCGAGCTTCTTGGGAATGAAGTCGTAATCGGCCGACCTGGAGTACAGGAGGATCTTGTTCACTGCCTTCAGGTAGTTCTTTTTGCCCTCCTTTTCTATGGCCTTGTCCGTGCTCATCAGTTTGAGTTCCTTGGCTTTTTTGTAGAAGAACTCGGCCAGCTCCTCGTTGTCCTTTTCGACCCTTGAGGCAACCTCCCGGAAGTTCCCCGCGGCCTCCTCCAGGGATTTTTTGACTTTCGTCTTCTCCTTTTCACTTAGGCTGCCGAGCCTCTCGATCTTCTCAAGGGTTGATTCGAGAACGTCGGCTGTTTCAAGAAGTATTCTTTCGCTTTTCACCTATACCCCCCCAAAAGGAGAAAGAAAAAGGGTTTAAGACACTTCCCCTCTTTCCGCCTTGAGCAGCTTGTTGATGCTCCAGCCCATCATGGCGAATATTGCCAGCCACGCTATCAGCATGTAGATTATCCAGCTTTCCATTGTGATCACCTCAGACCCTTATGATGACCTCGTTCTTCTCGATCTCCTCGTTGTACTTGCGCTTGATGGAGTAGTAGCTCTCCACTGCACCGACGATCCACATGAAGATTATTGCCAGCCTGGCCGGCCACTCGAGGGTTGCTCCAACGAGGCTCTGGGCGGATCCTATCAGCGGTATCAGCAGGAGTACTGGGGCTATGTAGAGCAGTATCGGCTTGTACCATCCGGGGACTTTCATGTAGGCTCCCTGGTGCAGCTCCTTCCAGAAGTTGTCGGGCTTGAAGAGGTACACCGCCACTATGATGTCGAAGAGCGCCAGCAGCGTCAGCTGGAAGCTGACCCACGCGTCAACCTGGTCGAGGTAGCCGCTGATGTACACCACAGGAAGGCCCGCGATGAAGTAGAGCACGAGCACTACCCAGGTTCCGACCTTTCTCTTGATGTTGAGGTCCTCCTCGAGGAGGGCGGTGAGGTAGTTGTACATGGCTATGGCGGAGGTGAAGCCCGCGAACCAGAGGAGGAGGAACCACATTGCTCCGAAGAGCTTGCCTATGTCGCCCATGCTGACGAAGACGTTGGGCAGGCTGGTGTAGGAGAATCCAAGGCCGAACTTCTGGCCTATCCACGCGAGGGCCTCGCTCTTACCCTGGGCAAGAACCTCGGGCGGCACGATCTTGGGGGCGTAGGCAGTCGCCAGCGGGACGGCGAGTGAACCGCCGAGGACGACCTCCGCGAACTCGTTCAGGGAAACCGTTGCGAGACCGCTGAGGGCGACGTCGTCATCCGGACCGAGGTAGCTGGCGTAGTTCTGGATGATACCCATACCAAGGGACAGCGTGAAGAATATCTGTCCCGTGGCTGCCAGCATGACCGTCGCGAAGTGGTCCTTGAGGTACGCCCAGTTGGGGCTCCAGATGAACCTGAATCCGTCAATGGTGCTCCAGTTGGGGTCTATTGGTGAGCCGAGGACGAACACGTAGCCGACCATTATGATGGCGAAGACGTAGAGGAGCGGCATCATTACCTTAACCCAGCGCTCTATACCCTTGCTGACGCCCTGTCCGACGGCTATGGCGAGGAGGATAACGGTTATGCCCCAGAATAACATAACCTGGGCGTGGTTGCCGAGGTAGTTGCCGAAGAACTCTCCTGTGTTCTGGCCGAAGTAGGCGCCTGTGGCGCTGAAGTAGGAGTAAGCCGCGGACCAGCCGATGAGGTGGAGGTAGTAGCTGTTCAGGAGAACGGTTAGTGAGAAGGCCAGCATTCCGCTGATGACTCCCCACCACAGTGCGCTCTTTGGCTTAACGCGCTCCCTGGCCATGAGGTAGTACGTGGGACCGAGGGTACCGTGACCATACTTTCCACCGTAGCGACCGGCGACCCACTCAATCCACATCACTGGTATTCCCAGGAAGAACAGAGCTATAAAGTACGGCACCATAAAGGCTCCGCCACCGTTCTGGGCAACCTGCGTTGGGAACCTCACGAAGTTGCCCAAACCGACGGCGTTTCCAGCCATTGCTAAAATCAAACCAATCTTAGTTGCCCATTGATCCCTCTGTTGTTCCACAATATTCACCCCCGTTCTTAAATGTCCGGATCATGAAACCCCTGTGTATGGCTTTGGGGCATTATGTATAAGGCAAGGCATTCTATAAAAAGCTTTCTAATAGTTTTTTTCGACAAAAGACGATTTACTCAAGCGTTAAACTGTGGCAGTTCCTTTCTCGTCATTTCTTTAATGTGTTGAAAAAACCTTAATTTTGGCTTTGGCATTATGGCAATTATAGTGTCCAAATGCTGCAGAATGACAGATCATTCTCGGTGAATTTCCATCAAGTATTTAACCTCGTGATGCTACCCCTGGGATGGTGCCCGATGATTGGAACAAGAGTGAGCTGATGGGTGATGACCGACTTCTCGCTGAGGGCGCCGCATCCGAATCGTTCTGGGGTTTGGTGGGTTCTGTTTTGGGTTCATTGATGCAGTTTTGTGTTCTCCAATGTATAGAAAATCTTGGATGTACATCCCTCTTTTTGCCCGAAGATTTCGGGAGGGTTTTTCTTTCCGCCGAAAATTTCCGTACATAACTTTTTGTTTGAAATCAACCGTTCTCCTGCCTCCTTTATCGAAAGGTTTATATATGCAAATGCCTAAGAGTACCTCGCAAATTACCGAAACCCGAGGTGGTAAAGATGGTCGAGATTGACCCCTTTGAGATGGCCGTTCAGCAGCTCGAGAGGGCTGCCCAGTTCATGGAGATAAGCGAAGAGGCCCTCGAGTGGCTCAAGAAGCCCATGAGGATTGTTGAGGTCAGCGTCCCGCTCGAGATGGACGACGGTTCTGTTAAGGTTTTCACCGGTTTCCGCGTTCAGCACAACTGGGCCCGCGGTCCGACCAAGGGTGGTATAAGGTGGCACCCGGCCGAGACCCTCAGCACCGTTAAGGCCCTCGCCACCTGGATGACCTGGAAGGTCGCCGTTGTTGACCTCCCCTACGGTGGAGGTAAGGGTGGTATCATCGTCAACCCGAAGGAGCTCAGCGAGAGGGAGAAGGAGAGGCTCGCCAGGAACTACATAAGGGCCATCTACGACGTCATCAGCCCGTACACCGACATTCCGGCTCCTGACGTTTACACCAACCCGCAGATCATGGCCTGGATGATGGACGAGTACGAGGTCATCAGCAGGAGGAAGGGCCCGAGCTTCGGTATAATAACCGGTAAGCCGCCTGGCGTCGGCGGTATCGTCGCCAGGATGGACGCCACCGCCAGGGGCGCCAGCTACACCGTCCGTGAGGCCGCCAAGGCCCTCGGCATGGACCTCAAGGACAAGACCATCGCCATCCAGGGTTACGGTAACGCCGGCTACTACATGGCCAAGATCATGAGCGAGGAGTACGGCATGAAGGTCGTCGCCGTCAGCGACAGCAAGGGCGGCATCTACAACCCGGACGGCCTCAACGCCGATGAGATCCTCGAGTGGAAGAAGAAGAACGGCAGCGTCAAGGACTTCCCGGGAGCCACCAACATCACCAACGAGGAGCTCCTCGAGCTCGAGGTTGACGTCCTCGCCCCGAGCGCCATCGAGGGTGTTATCACCAAGGACAACGCCGACAAGATCAAGGCCAAGATCGTCGCCGAGCTCGCCAACGGTCCGACCACCCCGGAGGCCGACGAGATCCTCCACGAGAAGGGCGTCCTCATCATACCGGACTTCCTCTGTAACGCCGGCGGTGTTACCGTCAGCTACTTCGAGTGGGTCCAGAACATCAACGGCTTCTACTGGACCGTCGAGGAGACCAGGAAGAGGCTCGACGACAAGATGACCAAGGCCTTCTGGGACGTCTACAACACCCACAAGGAGAAGGCCATCCCGATGAGGGATGCCGCCTATGTCGTCGCCGTCCAGAGGGTCTACGACGCCATGAAGCACCGCGGATGGGTGAAGAAGTGATTTCTTCCCCTTTTTCTCTCTTAGAATTTCCCGAGCCTATCCCTGTAGAGCCTTTCTATGGCTTTCATAGCCGCCGCAACCATTATGCCGGTGAATATCATCCCCAGAAGGGGGAGGACAAAGGCCGCCAGGAACTTCGTGACGGCCGTCGTGGGGGTTATGTCGCCGTATCCAACGGTGTAGGCCGATATGAAGGCGAAATATATGCCGTCCCCGATACTGAGGCCTTCTTCCCTTGCTATCAGAACCCCCATGGCGGCTATTATCGCAAAGAGGCCGAGCAATATGCTCCTGACGTAGTAGAGAACCCCCAAAAATTCGCGGAAAAAGGTGCGAAAGCCAACGAGCTCGAAATCCTCTTCCATCCCCATGGTTTACACCTTGGCCCAGTACTCCTTCTCCTCAACCATCGCCCGTATCATTTCATCCTCATCCCTGAACATCGTCCTCCTTGATGGATTTTGCATGCCGTAGAACTCCATGAAAGGGCTTGGCCTCCTGTTGAACGGATAGTAGAGGTATATCGCCGCAAGCGTCCTGTACGCCTCGGCCATCTCGCTGATGACGCCGGCGGAGACGCCCTCCGCGTAGTGGTAAACCGCTATGGCCTTGCTGACATCGACGAGGTTGAAGTCCCTCTCGACGAGCTGGCGCCGCAGTATATCCGTGGCCTGCTCTATGTCCTCCCTGTCAAGCTCCTCCACCTGCTCTCCGTCCAGGAGGTGCTTTATCCTGATGCTTGTTATGGACGGGTCTCTGTTAACCTGGGCGTCGTACTCGGCGACCACCCACCAGTCGTCCAGCGCCCCCGGGTCGAGAACCGTGAAGTGCTCGCTGAGCTTGGAATAGAAGTCCCTCACGCGGTGGTAGTACTCCTCCTCGTGGCCCGTCATTGGATAGCTGAGATAGACGAGGGGTTTTTCGGCCTCGCGGAATATCAGGTCGAGGAAAACCTCATAGGGGTGCCTTATGCCGAACTGGAGGATGTAGCGAACTTCGATCCCCTCCTTTTTCAGCTCGTGTATCAGGGTTTTGACGTGGTTTATGGCATCCTCGCGCCACATGACCAGCGTTGTGAGCTTGATGTTCTCGGGATTCTCACCGAAGCGCTCGAACCACTCCGGGTCGTTGATGATGCGCCTCCTGACCGAGAGGACGTCGTCGAGGACTATTATGACACGGTTAGGCCTCAGGAGCTTCAGATTGCTGGTCGTGAACCCGATGACGCTTCCACTTCCCCACCGGAAGAGGCTCGGCGTTGAAACGAGATGGAACTTTTCCCCGCTTTCATCTATCTCCTTTCTTATTCTGTTGAAGGCCTCGTCCCGTATCTCGTTCATCAAATCCTGGTGGCTTATGGCGAAGTCTAGAACGTTCTTCCTCGTTATCTTGACGCCCAGCTCCTTTCCGACCTCCCTGATGTAGTCGAAGACGTGGTAGTAGGCGTAGCTCTCCCCGTCGGCGAGCTTCAGCGCCTCGGTTATGTACTCGTCACGCCCGTTGAGCGGCGGCCCGGTTAGGAGTATTATCTCCTTCATTTCACCACCCCACTGCATCTAAAAGGCCATTTTGGACGAAACCTTTAAATACTATTCCCCTAAAGTGGCGTTGTAGGGTTTTTCTGTTCTAAAAACATACCAGCAGGGGTGTTGTAATTGACTGAAAAGCTAAAGGGAACGACTACGGTCGGCATTGTATGTAAGGACGGCGTAGTCCTGGCAGCGGACAGAAGGGCATCGCTGGGCAACATGGTGCTCTCAGAGAACGTTACCAAGGTCTTCTGGATAGACGAACATCTGGCCCTGGCCGGTGCCGGCAGCGTCGGCGACATTCTCAGCCTCGTCAGGCTTCTGAGGGCCGAGGCCAAACTCTACCGGGCCAAGGTGGGTAAGGAAATGAGCGTTAAGGCCCTCGCGACCCTGACTTCTAACGTGCTTCACGGGAGCAGGTTCATGCCGTACTTTGGGTGGTTTCTCATAGCGGGCCACACCGGAAAGCCCGGGCTTTATTCGGTGGACATGGCCGGCGGGGTTACCGAGGACAGGTTCACGGCCGCCGGTTCAGGTATGGAGTTCGCCTTTTCGATACTTGAGGCGGAGTTTAAGGAGGAGATGACGCTGGAAGAGGGCGTTAAGCTCGCGCTCAAGGCAATAAAAGCCGCCACCAGAAGGGACGTTTTTACGGGCGGCGGCGTTACCCTCGTTACCGTTACGGATGAAGGATACAAAGAATGGAGCGAGGAGGAAATAAAGGGTCTTCTGGAATGAGGTGGTACAGGTGATAAGAAGAGAGACCTTCGTCGATGATATACTACGCGACATAAAAGCTGTAATAAGCCAGATGGTCCCGCCCGAGGCGAGGATAACCGACGTTGAGTTCGAGGGTCCCGAGCTGGTCATATACGTCAGGAACCCGGAGGCCATAATGCGGGACGGGGAGCTGATAAAGAACCTCGCCAAGGTTCTCAAAAAGCGCATAAGCGTCCGCCCCGACCCGGATGTTCTCCTTCCGCCAGAAAAGGCGGAGGACATGATAAAGACCCTGGTTCCCGCCGAGGCGGAGATAACCAACATAAGCTTTGACCCGTCCGTCGGTGAGGTCATCATAGAGGCCAAGAAGCCGGGTCTGGTTATCGGGAAGAACGGCGAAACCCTGAGGCTCATAACCCAGAAGGTTCACTGGGCGCCGAGGGTCGTCAGAACCCCTCCGCTCCAGAGCCAGACCATCTACTCGATAAGGCAGATACTCCAGGCGGAGGCGAAGGACAGGAGGAAGTTCCTCCGCCAGGCGGGCAGGAACATATACCGTAAGCCGGAGGTCAAGAGCGATTGGATACGCATAACCGGTCTGGGAGGCTTCCGTGAGGTCGGAAGAAGCGCCCTCCTTGTCCAGACCAACGAGAGCTACGTTCTGGTCGACTTCGGTGTCAACATAGCTGCCCTCCGCGATCCCAAGAAGGCCTTCCCGCACTTCGAGGCCCCGGAGTTCCGCTACGTCCTCGACGCGGGTCTCCTGGATGCCATCATCATAACCCACGCCCACCTTGACCACAGCGGAATGCTGCCCTACCTCTTCCGCTACAAGCTCTTCGACGGGCCGATATACACAACTCCTCCGACCCGGGATTTGATGGTTCTTCTCCAGCAGGACTTCATCGAGATTCAGAAGATGAACGGCGTTGAACCTCTCTACCGGCCCAGGGACATCAAGGAGGTCATCAAACACACCATAACCCTCGACTACGGTGAGGTCCGCGACATCGCTCCCGACATGCGTCTGACACTCCACAACGCCGGCCACATACTTGGCTCCTCGATAGTCCACCTCCACATAGGCAACGGCCTCCACAACATAGCCATAACCGGCGACTTCAAGTTCATCCCCACGAGGCTCTTCGAGCCGGCCGTCAGCAGGTTCCCGCGCCTTGAAACCCTCGTCATGGAGTCCACCTACGGTGGAAGCAACGACTACCAGATGCCCAGGGAGGAGGCGGAGAAGAGGCTCATAGAGGTTATCCACCAGACCATCAGGCGCGGCGGAAAGGTGCTCATTCCGGCCATGGCCGTCGGTAGGGCGCAGGAGATAATGATGGTGCTCGAGGAGTACGCCAGGATAGGCGGCCTTGAGGTTCCGATTTACCTGGACGGCATGATATGGGAGGCGACTGCCATACACACTGCCTATCCGGAGTACCTCAGCAGGCACCTGCGCGAGCAGATATTCCACGAGGGCTACAACCCGTTCCTCAATCCGATATTCAAGAGCGTAGCCAACTCACGCGAGAGGCAGGACATCATAGACTCCGGCGAGCCGGCCATAATAATAGCCACCTCGGGCATGCTCGTCGGCGGACCGAGCGTCGAGTACTTCAAGCAGCTCGCCTCGGATCCAAAGAACAGCATGGTCTTCGTGAGCTACCAGGCGGAGGGAACCCTCGGAAGGCAGGTGCAGCGCGGCCTCCGCGAGATACCGCTCGTCGGAGAGGGCGGAAAGACCGAGGTGGTCAACGTCAACATGGAGGTTCACACCATAGACGGCTTCTCCGGTCACGCCGACAGGAGGGAGCTCATAAGCTACATCGCGAGGCTCAGGCCCAGGCCGGAGCGCGTCATAACCGTCCACGGCGAGGCCCACAAGTGCCTCGACCTCAGCACGAGCATACACAAGAAGTTCGGCCTCTCAACGAGGGCCCCCAACAACCTCGACGCCATAAGGCTCAAGTGACAGCCTGGATTAAGAAGTGGTGAAAATGAAGGTCCGCTGTCCGGGCTGCGGGCGCCTCTATTCTTCCCTTATTCCCCCCGGGTGCTCCTGCGGTGAGCGTCTGGAGATATCCTACGATTACGAGAAAGTTGACCCGTCCGGGTGGCGGAACCGTGAACTCGGCGTCTGGAGATACAGGGAGCTTCTGCCGGACGTCCCCGAGGTCGTGAGCCTTCGGGAGGGGGGCACGCCCCTCATAAGGGCCAAACTCGGCCGCGAGCTTGGACTCAGCGTCTTCATCAAGGACGAGACCCGGAACCCCACCGGCTCCTTCAGGGACCGGCTCGCGACAGTCGCCGTCTCCCATGGCATGCCCCACGCAGAAAACGGCTTTGTGGTTGCCAGCAATGGGAACGCCGCTGCGTCCCTTGCCGCGTACGCTGCGAGGGCCGGCAGGTCCGCCTACACCGTCGTGCCGAAGCTCGTGGAGCAGGGCAAGCTCAATCAGATAGTGGCCCTCGGGGCGAAGATCATACGATACGGGGAGAGCGTGGACGAGGGCATAAGCTACGCGGAGGGGCTCGCGGAGGGCAAGGGGCTCTACAACGTCACCCCCGAGAGCAACCTCATCGGCCTGGAGGGTCAGAAGACGCTGGCCTTTGAGCTGTGGGAGGATCTGAATCCCACGCACGTGGTAGTCCCGACAGGGAGCGGCAGCAACCTTTACAGCATCTACAAAGGCTTTATGGAGCTCATTGAGGTGGGTGCGATTGACGAGATGCCGAAGCTGATCGCCGTTCAGGCCGAGAAGTGCTCGCCTATAGCGAGCGAGGTGCTGGGGGTCGAACCCCGGGCCGAGCCGACCAAGGCGCTGGCCCTCTACGTCAAGAGCCCCGTCATGAAAGAGCTCGCCCTTGAGGCTATACACGCCAGCGGGGGAACGGCGGTTCTCGTCGGTGAGGACGAGCTTGACCTGGGGCAGCGGCTCCTTGCACGTGAAGGGATATTCGCGGAGTACGCCTCCTCGGTTATCGTTCCGGCACTCCTCAAACTCGCTGAGGAGGGTTATTTCGAACGTGACGATAGGATAGCCCTTATAGTGACAAGTTCGGGCCTCAAGGGGCATTATTCAGAGAGCAGGGAGAAGTTCAGCGTCGGCGGAACCAAGCTCGAGATACTGAAGCTGCTGAGCGGGGGGAGCATGTACGGCTATGAGGTGTGGGAGGCGCTGGAGAAGCCTCTCAGGTACCAGGCAGTTTACCAGCACCTTCGCGAACTCGAGAGCATGGGGCTTATCGAGGAGACCCACAGAAGGGGAAGACGGGTCTATTACGGGCTGACGGAGAGGGGCAGGAGGTTCCTTGAGACCATGGGGTAGAAAGGTTTTAAAGCCCCTTTTAAAAGCTAGTCGTAGGTGAAGAATGTGAAACTGGCTATCGAGCATAAATTTTCACTCACGGTTTATCTCTGGGGGATCATAACGGGGTTAATCAGCGGAGTGGCCGCGGCAAAGATACAGTACGGGTGGCTCATAGGCCTGGCCCTGTACTTCGTCATCGACAGGTTCGTGCTCGCGGTCATCAAGGGGCTGCCGCCGGATATACCCGAGGAGCGGGCAGTGCTCAAGAAGGCCTTCTGGGGCTGGGCGCTGTTCTGGCTCTACTTCACGATGCTCAGCTATTCACTCATGATCAGCTTTACCCCGCAGTGTTACTCCAATCAGAGCCTGCTGTACAAGATGGTGGTGAACGGGAACGCCACCGTGACCTGTAACCTGACTTCCGTGGGGTGATTGTATGGAGGAACTCAAAAGGTCCGTCGCGAGGGAGGCGCTGAAGTTCATCGAGGACGACATGATAGTCGGCCTCGGCACCGGCTCGACCACGGCCTACTTCATCGAGTACCTCGGCAAGCTCATCATGGAGGAGGAGCTTGAGGACGTCTACGGCGTCCCGACTTCGTATCAGGCGAGGCTCCTGGCCCTCGAGAACGGCGTACCCGTTGTCGGCCTGGACGAGGTCGATGCGATTGATATAGCCGTCGACGGCGCCGACGAGGTTGACCCCCACCTCAACCTCATCAAAGGACGCGGTGCCGCCCTGACGATGGAGAAGATAATCGAGTACCGGGCAGGGACTTTCCTCGTCCTCGTTGACGAGAGCAAGCTCGTCGAGAGGCTTGGCCAGAGGATGCCCGTTCCCATCGAGGTCATCCCGGCTGCATGGCGCGCCATAGCGGAGGAGATAGAGGTCTTCAACGCCACCGCCGAGCTGAGGATGGCGAGCAAGAAGGACGGGCCGGTTGTTACGGACAACGGCAACTTCATCCTCGACGCCAGGTTCCACCGCATAGACGACCCGCTTGACCTGGAGATAGAGCTCAACAACATCCCGGGCGTCGTTGAGAACGGCATCTTTGCGGACATAGCCGACATAGTCCTCGTCGGCACGAGGGAAGGCGTCAAGAGGCTCGAGCGCTGAAGTTTTCCTTTCTGCCGCTCTGTTTTGGTTCTCCCGTTGTCGCCATCTTGCGTGTTCTAATATTTGGGCGCTTATTCAAAGAGAAACCACTCATGAACTTGCACTTCGGGGGGAGCTACAAACTTTGATGAACCTTTTCGCCAGAAAAGTTTCCTATGGTGGGGCCGCCGAGATTCGAACTCGGGTCCCCGGCTCCCGAAGCCGGAAGGATAGGCCAAGCTACCCCACGGCCCCACTGCCCGCTCTTAAGGACTTCGCAGTGTTTATAAAGTTTACGGATGTATTCAGGTGCACCGGAGGGAAGGGCGGTGAAGGTTTCTGTAATCATCCCGACGTACAATGAGAGAGACAACCTTGCGGAGCTTTTTGAAAGGATAGACGGGGCCCTGAAGGGCTACAACTACGAAATCATCGTCGTTGACGACGACTCCCCCGATGGGACATGGGAGTTCGCCGAGAGCCTGGCGGAGAAGTACCCGGTTAAGGTTATCCGCAGGACCGAGAAAAAGGGGCTCTCCTCCGCGGTTATCAGGGGCTTCAGAGAAGCCGCCGGCGACATCTTCGTCGTTATGGACGCCGACCTGCAGCACCCTCCGGAGGTTATTCCGGAACTCTTGAACGCCATTGAAAAAGGAGCCGACGTTGCCATAGCGAGCAGATACGTTCCTGGCGGCGGCGTTAAGAACTGGTACTGGTACAGAAGGCTCATATCGAAGGGCGCGATAATGATAGGCCGCCTGGCGCTTCCAAAGATACGGGACGTCAAGGACCCGGTGAGCGGCTTTTTCGCCCTCAGAAGGGAGGTCCTTGAGGGGATCGAGCTCAATCCAATAGGCTTCAAAATACTCATGGAGATTCTCATAAAAGGTAGATACAGGGAAGTCAGGGAGGTTCCCTTCACCTTCGGCCTGAGGCACGCCGGCGAGAGCAAACTGGGAACGAAGACCATGGTGAACTACCTCAAGCACGTTTACAGGCTCATGCGCTGGGAGGGTGAGCTTGACAGGCTCATCAAGTTCACCCTCGTTGGCCTCTCGGGTGTCGTCGTGAACGAGGGCTTTCTGTGGGCCTTCGTGAACTTCCTCGGCTGGGACAAGATACTCGCCAACATCCCGGCGACCGAGCTGGCGATACTCAACAACTTCACCTGGAACGACCTATGGACTTTCAGGGACCTCAAGAGAAAGCCCCTCTGGAGGAGGCTCGCCACATTCCACGTCGCTGCCCTCACGGGCGCCCTCGTTCAGTGGGTCATCTACGCGGGTCTTGTCTATCTGGGCATGAACTACCTCGTCGCGAACCTCATCGGTATAGTGGTTTCCTTCATCGTCCGCTTCATCGTTAACCGGCACGTTACGTGGGGCTGAGCTTGTGGCGGTTGCAAGAGTTTGTTCTTTTTCCAATTTAGCTGCCCACATGCTTAAATATACCCTCCGTTTATTACCCAATGGGAGGTGAGTCCGATGTACGTTGGTGAGCTCCTTAAGAGCCTCGATAGGGCCTCATCCGGCGTCCCCGGACTGGATGATCTAATCGGTGGGGGGTTTCTTCCGGGAAGAGTTTACCTCGTGGTCGGTCCCCCTGGTAGCGGTAAGACAACCCTGGGTATCCAGTTTTTGATGAGTGGGGTGAAAAACGGTGAGAAGGGTCTCTTCGTGTCTCTGTTTGAGAATCCCCAGCTGATAACTCAGGACATGCTCCGCTACAACTTTGGGCTGCTCGGTCATGTTCAGGCCAAAAAAATTGTTTTCAGTGACTTTGGGCAAATCCTGTTCGGGGCAGGTAGGAAGTTTGCCTGGGACGAACTCCTGAGGTCCCTGCTGGAGATAATCCGCAAAGAGGAAGCGAAGCGGGTTGTCATAGATTCATTCAATTCCCTGGAGTACTCGGTGGTGGATCCGGAGAACAAGAGGATGGCGCTGGGCAAGCTCATGCGCAAGCTGCATGAACTCGACGTGACGACACTTATAACCTCCGAAATGATGAGTTCCGAGAGCTATACCGATGAGTACTACCTCGCCGATGGTGTTATCGTCCTCCACCACTTCATGCGCAATTTCCAGATGGTGCGGGCGCTGCAGGTTCTCAAAATGCGCGGAGTTCCCCACGACAGCAACCTGAAAAGAATACGCTTTACGGAGGATGGCATCAGAGTTTATCCGGAGGCCCCGTTCTGAGGTGGTACCATGGGGAAGCGGGATGCAAAACGGCTCGTGAAAGAGGCCTATGAGTTCGGATACTTCGTGGGTTACAAAGGACACAGTGACTGGGCAGAATGGGTCAGAAGCACAAAGGAGGATCTGTACGCCCGCGCTGAGGAATTGGGTGTGTACCAGCTGGTCAAGGAGGCCTATGGCAGGGGCAGGATTGAGGGTGCCAAAAGGCGCGAGGAGGAGATACACTTAAGTCTCATTGAGAAGGGCAGGATAGAGGGTGAGCGGGAAGAAAAACCCCTTAAGCCTGCCCCTCCGGAGGAAGAGCGCACCGAAGAGGAAACAATGCGCGTTGAGTTCGCCAGGTTCATTGAAACGACGCGGATTCTCACGCCCCCCGACCTCCTTGACAGCCTGAGGTTTGTCAAACCTCCCAAGATGCTCCATCTGGGTGATAAGGAATGAGACGTTTCCTGAAGGAAGCCGAGGTTTTTGATCCGAACAACGTGCTGCACTACATCGCTGAGATAAGCCAGTTCCACCGCATACAGGGCTCGAAGGAGCTCCCTGAGGCGGTCCGCTTCATACTGGAGGAGCTCCGCATCTGGGGGATCGGCGCGAACCTCTACGAGGAGACCTACGACGGCGAGAGCAGGTACCTGACGCTCAAGTCGCCGATAGCCTGGGACGTCGTTAGGGGTGCCGTTGAGGTTCTCGGCAGGACCCTGACCACAGCGGGCACTCCCCTGGTGGTCATGGCCCATTCCCCCAGCGGGAGTGCAGAGGGTGAGGTCGTTCACGTTGCCCGGGAGGAGGACTGGAAAAAAGCGCGGGGCAGGATAGTACTGGTGGGACGCGAGTGGAGGGACGCCTACCGCAGGGCCAACGAGATGGGGGCGGTCGGCTTCATAGCCTACCGTGAGGGTACCGGGGAAGAGGTGCCCTACATAGGGCTCTTCCTCACAAAGGACGACCTTGAATGGGCCAGGATTCCCGCGGTGGCCGTCCCCGAGACCCTGGCCAGGAAAATCATCGGAAAGCTGAACTCGGGGGAGAGCGTGAGTGCGAGGATTGAGGTTGAGACGATGATAAACGAGCGCCAGGTCCTTCCGATCCTCTACGCCGAGATTGGGAGGCCGCCGTTCCTTCTGTTCACCGCCCACATCTGCCACCCGAAGCCGGGGGCGAACGACAACGCGAGCGGCAGCGCGATGCTGATGGAGCTGGCGCGCGTTCTGTCCCGCCTCTACGATGATTCATTCCGCTTTGGCTTCGCGTTTCTATGGGTTCCTGAATACTACGGAACGCAGGCATTCATCGAGCGCCACGCCGACGTGGGGAAGTACTACGCGGCCATAAACCTCGACATGGTGGCGGGCAGTCCGGACAGGGCCGGCTCGACGATAATGCTGGTTAGAACCCCCGTCTCCCGTTTCTCGGTGGTCTCGGGGATCCTCGAGTACTACCTCGACCTGGCGAACGAGGCTGGAAAAAGCTTCTCGGGGAGCCCGCTGCCCAGGCTCAGAGTGAAGAGCTTCCCGTACGAGATGGGCAGCGACCACGATGTCTTCAACTTCTTCGGAATCCCGGGAACGATGCCCATAACCTGGCCCGACCGCTTCTACCACTCCAGCGGGGACACCATCGATAAGGTCAGCAGGGAGAGCGTTGAGGTCATTGGGAGGGCCGTCCTCGCGACCGCCCTGGCCCTTGCGAAGGGTGATGGGGAGGAGCTCCAGCGCTTTGCGCGTGGATACGCCATGAAATACCTGGGTGAGCTATCGAGGGAGAGAAAAACGGACGAGGTTGAGCGCCTTGTGATGACGGGCCTCGCCAGGGACTCGCGGTTCCTGGGCATTGAGAGCGGCCACAGGTTTGAGCCGGAGCCCTGGCTGACATGGAAGGTCAGGGGCTTACTGTCGGAGCGCCTCATAAGGGAGGCCGACGAAAAGCTCGCCGAGGAGTTCGGTTCGCTGACCCGGGACCGGCGGGTTCTGGTACATCTCCATGAACTGCTGATGCTCGCGGAACTACTTCCCAGGGAGCGGGCCTTTGAGGCGCTCAGGGAGGAGTACGGGGAAATCGATGAAGAAAAGCTGGAAAAGCTCGTGGGAATCCTGGAGGCTGTGGGAATCGTGGAGCGGGCTTAGTTTCTGCTGGATTTGGAGCCGCTTTTCAACTCCTGCTCCAGCTCGTTTATTCTCTTTACGAGGCTCTGCTTGATGTTTTCAAGGACCTCGCTCGGGGAAACTGCGCTGTACGTGTAGCCGAGCCAGCCCTGCTCGATGAGGGTTCTCCTCAGAATGCCCCTCCGGTAGAGGCTGAGCACGTGCTCTCTGACCGAGCGTTCGCTTATCCCGAGCTCCCTCTGTATCTCTGTTATCCTCATAGGTTCCTTTTTGTCGAGCAGAAGCCGGTAAATCCTCAGTTCGGTCTTTTTGACCCCAAGGGAACGAAGCAGCGCCTCAAGCTTTTCGTAGACATCACTCATCCCGCTCACCTGATATGTCCATTTTCCCACCTATGAAGGATTATTTTCATATGGGTTATAAACTTTGCCCGCGATGTTTGGAACCCCTCATCGGAGGTTCACCCTGCCCAGGTAAATTCCCTCCGGGAGGAACAGCTCCACCGAGCCAACTCCTTTCAGAAACGGCACCATTCTTATTCCGTCCCCCACGTTGAAGCCCTCTATGAAAGGGTTTATCGTGGGCAGTATAAGGAACTTCCCGGAGCGGACGAAGACCTTTATCTTCCTCGAAACACCGCCCCTTTTGAGGGTGTACGCGGGATGGATGTGGCCGAGGTACGCCTCCTCGAACTCTACCCCGGGCAGTCCGGTGTGGCCGTGGAGGAAGAGCCTGTCGTCCACCAGCAGGTGGTCGGTCACCTCGACGTGGGGGAACTTCCCGGCGACCTCCTCTATCCTCCCGTCGTGGTTTCCCTTCGTCACAATCGTTGGAATTTCCCTGATGTCTGAGAAGAATCCCATGAGGAGGCGCTTCACAGTGAAGCTCATACCTATCGGCTCTTTAAGGTCTCCAAGGATTATCAGGAGGTCAGGGTCCGTTTCGGATATGAACCCGGCCAGCTGTTCCTCGAAGCGCGTTCTTACCCTCAGCCCGCGCGACAGCTCGAAACCTATGTGAGGATCCGCTATAAGAAGCGTCCTCCCGCGGGAGGTCTCAATCTCCAGTGAGAGGCTCTCGAAGTCCTTAAAAGAGTGCATGGAACCACCGAAAACGGTGGAGAAAAGGAGGAGCATCAGATGAGTCCGCGCTCCTTCCTGCGCTGCCTCTTGAGTCTCCTGACCCTCTTCTTGATCCACTTCCACCTCATTCTTCCCTTCTTCTTCCACTTCCTCGGGCGCCTCTTCATGATCATCACCCCTGAGTTTCTCTCAGGGGTTAGCTCCGGAGGTTCCTTTTTAAGCTTTTCCGTGGGGAAGGGTCGGTACTTTTCGTACGGCTAAAAAGGTGCATGGACACCCGTAAGCGGGGAAAACGGCACGGGAGAGAGGGTTTCCGGTTCTTCAATTTCTCGCCGGTTTGTGTCCTTGTTATGGCAAGTAGGAAGTCTAAAATGGGCGCTGGCATGTATGCGTTGCTGTTGATATCGCAATCATGTTTTGGTGCCGTTTGGAGTGATTTACATCCTGTTGCTGTGGTATGCTTCCTGGAAATCCATCCGCTAACCTTATCAACTTCTCAGCCCAACACCGAACGGTGATGGCATGAAGGTGGCTTACGTTCAGATGGAACCCGTTTTTCTAGAACCGGAAGCGAACTACTCCAGGGCAGAGGAGCTGATACGTGCCGCCGCCGACGAAGGCGCGGAACTCATCGTCCTTCCGGAGCTCTTTGATACGGGCTACAACTTCAGAAGCAGAGAGGAGGTCCTGGAAGTCGCGGGTCAGATACCCGACGGACCCACAACCCAGTTCCTCATGGAGCTCTCCAGAGAGCTTGGTGTCTTCATCGTCGCGGGGACCGCGGAGAAGGACGGGAGGGGAAGGCTGTACAATTCCGCGGTCGTTACCGGCCCAATAGGCAGCGGCTACATAGGCAAATACCGCAAGGTTCACCTCTTCTACCGTGAGAAGCTCTTCTTTGAGCCGGGGGATCTGGGCTTTCATGTTTTCAACCTCGGGATTGCAAAGGTTGGCGTTATGATATGCTTCGACTGGTTCTTTCCGGAGTCCGCGAGAACACTCGCCCTCAAAGGGGCCGACATCATAGCCCACCCCAGCAACCTGGTGATGCCCTACGCTCCCAGGGCGATGCCTATACGGGCCCTAGAGAACCGTGTCTACACGATAACCGCCAACAGGATCGGCGAGGAGTTTGGATTGAGGTTCATAGGTAAGAGCACGATAGCATCGCCGAAGGCAGAAGTGCTGGCGATGGGGAGTGAGGATGAGGAGGAGGTCGCCGTTGTTGAGATAGACCTCGGAATGGCAAGGAACAAAAAGCTCAACGAGATGAACGACGTCTTCAGGGACAGGCGCCCCGAGCACTATGCCCTGTGATTGGGTCTCTCCCTTTTCTTCTGTATTTGTATGCTGCATCATCGTACTGTTCTGATCACAAAACCCCATTTTTTGGAAAGTGATCAATACCTCTGTCAGCAGGTTCCGGATTTTCCAGTGGTGGAGCGGTGTATGTTGGAGATTTTACATCAATGGGCTCTGTGGGGGCTCCGCTTTCTGTTTGGGGGGCTGTTTCGAAAGGGTTTTAAGAATAAAAGCCGTAGAATGTCGATGGTGACGAAAATCAGGGGCTACATCCTTGTGGGGGTTCTCCTGCTGGTGGCACTGGGCGT
Organism: Thermococcus sp. JdF3; assembly: GCF_012027495.1. NCBI lineage: Archaea > Methanobacteriati > Methanobacteriota > Thermococci > Thermococcales > Thermococcaceae > Thermococcus > Thermococcus sp. JdF3. Next base: position 434,985 of record NZ_SNUK01000001.1, read on the forward strand.
GGGGCTGGCCGCCAATGCCGCGGTGTTCCTGCCTGGCGCAACGTATCAGAGGGGCTACTTTGGAGCAGGCGCACTTCAGGCCGAGCGGCTTCCCGCGGGCTCCCACGTGACGGGACACGTGAGGGCGGAGTACCCGTTCTCCGTCTACATCGTCACCTCTGAATCCGGTTATTTTGAGAACGTCACCGCTGGCAGTGTCATCCTCAGCTGGGAGAACGTGACGGAGGTTAACCTTGATCTTATCACGCAGGAGGGGGCAAGGTATCTCGTCGTAAAGAATGGGAACACGGGACAGGAGATAGAGATAGCGTTCAGCGCGGACCGCTGAAGTCATCGAGGACGAGCGCGGCGATGTCCTTTCTTGGGCGTTTGAAGTAGAGGACGTCTCCCACGCGCGTGAATCCGTGCTCCCCCGGCCGTATCAGTCTGGCCTCCCCGAAGAATATCCGCCCGATCGCCAACTGGGTCGCCAGGTCCCAGTGGTGGAAGTCGAACTCTCCCACTTTCTCAAATCCCGGCAGGAGGTAGTAGGCTCTTTTGAACGTCCCCCTTCTGACGTCGTATCCCTCGTGGACGGAGGCGAGGGTGTGGTTTTCTCCCTTGCTCTCGACGAAGAATTCCTTGTAGCCTATGCTGTATAATATCCTGTAAACCCTGTCGGTGTCCTCTACCATGAAGATCCCGTCCCCGCTCAGTGTTAGAGCGACGCCGGCGAATATCCTGACCGCGTCGAAGGGATCGAAGTGTATCATGGTGTTGCCAAAGAGCACCGCCACATCGTGTTCCTCCACAAGACCGGGAATTTTCCTCACATCTCCTTGAACTTTGGTGGGTATTGTGCTCAGACCTGCCGACTCGAGCCACTCGTGAACCCTTTCGAGGTCCTCGGCCCGGGCATCTAGGACGGTTAACCTGCTCGCTCCAGTGGCCCTGGCGGCGGCCGCTCCAGCTATGCCAGTGCCGGCGCACAGGTCAAGGATCCTTCCCCCTCTGGGGAGCTCCAGCTTTTCAAAGAACTCCGCCAGTTCCCTGAACCTTTTTCTCGCCCCCTCATTGTCCGGCTCCATATATGCCCTGGCGTAACGGTAGAGCCCTTCAAGGGACATGACATCACCACGGTAAAGAATGTGTGGAATTATTTAAATCCATCGGAATATGGATGTCGATAAAATCTTTGGGGTGTTAGTAGTAACCCTCCTCATACGCTCCTGTTAGGGCCGTGAATGCCGCGTAGAAGATAACACCGAGCGAGATTATGAGAAGGAACACGATGCCAAGCGGACCCAGTTCGTAACCGAGTGCCGCCAAGGCAACCTCCGCCGTTGTTAGGCCTGAGACAAGGGTCAGCGCCCTTGCGAACTTCCGTGCCATGATTCCGGAGAAACCGGGCGCCAGCTGGAAAACCAGCGGACGGGATGCGAGAACCGTCAGTGCAAGGAGCAGAAGGAGCGCCCCGCCGATGATCAGTGTGGTTTCCTTTGAAACGCTTCCCGTTGTGGAGAAAAGCGCAAAAATCCCGAGAAACGCCGCCTGGAGACCAATGTATGCCTTTAGATCTGGAGGCTCTATCTTTCTCCCCGGCCCTTTGGGGGCTTCCTTCGAGAGCTCCTCAAGCTCGTACTCGCGCTTTGCAGTCAGATAGGCGAGGAGCATGGTTGTTCCAAGGCCCAGGAGCAGGACAACCGCCAGCCACGCAAACGTCAGAAACGGCGAGAGGATTATAAGAAACACTCCGGTGAAGATCGTCCCGATTCCGGAAACGCGGTTGGCTTTTCTCCTTGCCCTCTCCGAGATATAGGTGTAGCCTATTCTGAACCCTATTCCAGGCTCGCCCTTTGAGGTGAGGGTAATAACTCCCGCGGCAATTATACCGAGGCCAACGAAGACCGCCCAGAGGATTCTGAGGAGCTCATACCCGTCCATCCACACCACCCGTAATCAGGCGGTAAATCCCTATGAGAACGGCGGCTATAAGGAGAACCCCCGCGTAGCTGACGGCCTTTCCGGAAGTGCGTCCCGCATTGTAGAGCACCGCGGTGGACATCACAACGATGACTCCGGCGCTCATCAGGGTCATGAGCTCCGCCCAGGCTTTTATTTTCCCCGGGTAGATGCGCATCCGCAGGGAGAATTCGGAGTTTTTTTGCGAGTAGCGTCAGGGCAAATGGCAGAAGCCACACGAGGGCGGGCAGTTCGAGCATGCCCCACAGCCTGTCCGAGAAAATATCCGGCGTTCCCGAGGACTCAAAGTGCACCGCGATGGTATCCGGGAGTTTATCCAACAGGGTCGCGGCCAGAAAGAGGTATGCACCGAAAAAGACAAGTTGCAGCAGTAGGTAAAACCCCACGGCCCCTTTCATTCTCCGGGGATTGAGAACAGACCCCTCCCCGGTGTTCATTGCCCATCGCCCTCCATCCTCTCCAGAGTCTCTGTTATCGCCCCTATCTCTGTCCTCAGCTCGCTCAGGACCTCCCTGCCCAGCTTCGTTAGGGAGTAGTACTTCCTCGGCCTCCCGCCGACCTCCGCCCAGGTGTCCTGGACGAGGCCGATCTTCCTCAGGCTCTTGAGGATGTCGTAGAGCGCCCCCTCGCTCGGCACTATCCTGCCGTCGCTCAGCTCTTCGAGCCTCTTTCTTATCGCATAGCCGTGAAGCTCATCCTCTCTCTCCAGGAGAAGGAGAACTAAGTAGGAGTAGAGCCCGGAGCGGAGGTCCTTCCTCAGCTTCTTCAGGGCTTTCTCCTTTCTGTCCATCAGCACGTCGCTCACCACAGGACTTCCTCTTCCTTCGGGAGTTCGAGTTTTGCCTTTGGAATCGTGTAGTACAGCAGACCCAGTGCGGCGATGGCGGTTATAAACTCTACCGCGTACATGGCCGGCGCGCTCTTCGTGAGCTGGTAGTAGGCCGCCAGCGAGTCTATGACCGTGTGGATTCCCACCATCGCCAGTAGGCCGCTCTTTCCGAACCCCTCCCTGTAGGCGTACGCGAGGTATATCCCGGTTCCCACGTGGAAGAGGACGACGAAGTAGCGCTCCACCATTGATGTGAGTGCCGTGCTCAGCGGGACGTCGAGCGGTTTTCCCGTTGCGAGCGCTCCGGCGAGGGCCGCTCCCGCTATAACGAAGACCTCCGTTATTCCGAAGCCCAGGCCGAGGAACAGCCCCGTGTTCAGGCTCTTTCCCTTCACCAGGAGGTACTTTGCGCCCTCCTGAAATATTCCCGCGGTGAGGCCGAACCATACCGAAACACCTACGGTGAACGCGGTTCCTCTCGCTATAACGTCGGCGTTGGACTTTATTCCCATTCCAAGGAGGGGAAGCTGCTGGACGGGGTTCTGAATGATTATCGCAATGAAGAACGCGGCCAAACCGAGGACGAACTCCCCCCACCTCTGCTTATCGAAGCCAAGAAAGTAAATCGTCGCCCATGCCAGCAGCCCGCCGAGTATTGGAAATGGAAGGAGGTACATGGTCACTCCTCCTCGATCCTCTCAACGACCACCGCCGTGCCGTAGGCGTATATCTCGGCCATGCCCGATGCCACCGCTGAGGTCATGAAGCGAACACCCACGACCGCATTGGCGCCCATGTCCTCGGCGTGGAGCTTCATCCTCCTCAGGGCCTCCTCCCTGGCCTCGGCGAGCATCTGGGTGTACTCCTGAACCTCGCCGCCCTTCAGGTTCTTGAAGAACGCCATTATGTCCCTCCCGACGTGGGTGGCCCGGACTATGCCGCCCCTCGCGAGGCCCTTCACCTCGACCACCCTGTACCCGGGCAGGCTTTCAGTGGTCGTTATGATGATGTCGTCCATACTTATCACCCCGATACATCGAACTCCGAGGTATAATTGACGTCCGGAGTATTTAAGGCTTTCTCCCTGTCTGAAACTTCGGAGTAAGGTCAATGAAAAATATGACCGTGGCTGTGCTCAGCGTTAGAGATATTGGGGCCGCCAGAAACAGGCCAACTGTGAGGCCAAACACCCCGGTGTTCGTTGCAATGAATGTGAGGGGTACCGAAATCAACGCCCCGATGGCGAGGTACTTAAGGGCATAGTCCAGGTATTCACCACCCTTCTTCGCCAGGTCCAGGCTCTCGATCAGTGCATCACGGAATTTGAGCCCGCGGATTGAGATTAGAAACGGTGTTCCGTAGATGGCGTAGAGAAAGATCATGAGCCCCAGAAAAGCAGGAAAGAACATGGATGGCAAGGCCATGAGGAAGAGGATCAGGAGCATCATAACGGTATACAGCACCAGGTTGAACTGGAGAAACTCGAGAAAGTCCCTCTCCGCGTTCTTGAGGAAGCTGCTGTCCTGCATAAGAACCTCGTCCCTTATGCTTCCGATGTGGCCTGCTTGGAGATAGCTCCCGAAGAGAACGAGGAGAGCCGTGAACATGAGGCCTTCAGGTGAAAACGTTGTACCGGATGCTCCCGCGGGCAGCGATACAAAGCTCCAGAGGGTCGGTAAGGGTTCGGGAAGCGGAAACCGAATTCCAAAATGAAAACCTTCCAAGTGTAGGATTCTGATGACTTTGTCGTAGTCCATCAGGCTCATCACGAGCGGCACCGGCAGGAGCCATTTGGTCTCTTCGAACTTTCCCCATGCCTCACCGAGGAGTCCAAGAAACTCTACCACGTTGTTCACCATTTCAGGTCAGGATTTTTTATTTTTAACTTTTTCCTATAGTACTGATGCCGATGGGCATTTAAAGGTTTCTCTGCTATGGACTCCGGTGGACTCAATGCATGAAGTTTCGAGTGGCGAGATACTGAAAATCCTACGAGAGCTCGGCGCGGAGAGAGTGCTCATTCAGACTCCTGAGGGGCTAAAGGGGGAAGCTCAAGCTCTCGCGGATTTCCTTGAGGAGAACGGAGTCGAGGCGATAATAAGCGGGGATATAAACTACGGTGCCTGCGACCCGGCCGATAGGGAAGCAAAGCTACTCGGCTGTGACGCGCTGATACACCTTGGCCACAGCTACATGCGCCTCCACTTGGAAGTTCCAACGATATTCGTTCCGGCCTTTGCGGCCGTTGATGTGGTCCCTTCACTCGAGAGGAACCTGGGTGAGATAAGGCGGCTTGGGAGAAGGATAGCCCTCGTCACAACCGCCCAGCACATCCACCAGCTTGACCGGGCGAGGAAGTTTCTGGAGAAAAACGGCTTTGATGTCCTTGTGGGTCATGGGGACTCCCGCGTCAGCTGGCCGGGCCAGGTTCTCGGTTGCAACTTTGCCGCGGCGAAGGTGGATGCCGGGGGGGTTCTATTCATAGGTGCCGGTTACTTCCACCCCATCGGCGTTGCTCTGGCAACCCGGAAGCCAACCCTCGCGGTCAACCCCTACTCCGGCGATGCCATCTGGATGGATAACGAGGCTGAGAGACTCATCAGGAGGCGCTGGGCACAGATAGCAAAGGCCATGGATGCGGAGCGCTTTGGCGTGATAACGAGCACCAAGAAAGGCCAGCTTCGCCTGGCGGAGGCGAAGCGCGTGGTTAGGCTCCTCCGCGAGCACGGGAAATACGCGAGGCTCATAGCCATGAACCACATCAGTTATCCCGCCCTCGAGGGCTTCGACTTCGATGCGTACGTCATCGTCGCCTGCCCGCGCGTTCCAGTAGACGACTACGAGAACTGGAGGAAGCCGGTGCTGACGCCGCCGGAGGTCGAGATACTCCTGGGCCTGCGCGAGGATTACGAATTCGACGAAATACTTGGGGCTGAAAGGAAAGCCGATGAACCGTTTGGATTGAGCGTGAAGTGATCCGTCATATCTCCCTGAGGCTTCTGAGAACGGTTAGTGCGTCTTCTTTGGTTCTTACCCTCACCTCAATGCCATTCTCGTCCGCTAGATCTTGAATCAGCTTTTTGGTTGGGAATTCGCCAAGAAAAACGGTCAGTGTACTGTAGATCTTTTCTGGTTTGCTCTCTTCTTCCAGCTCTTTCATGGCATATTCAACTCCCTCAATCATGGCACTTAGAAAGCTGTGTTTTCTCCGAAGGATTTTGATTATTTCCTCGGCCATGTTTGTTCACCGAGGTACCCCTCCAGGGCTTTTATCATATCTTCAATATCCGTTGATTCGACTGGGAGGTTGAGTTCCTTCACGAGGTCGTACATGAAAACCCTGGCTGCAAACTCCCCAAACAGCTCTTTGAGGGCATTGTAAAATGTGCGGGGGTTATCTTCGATTATTTCAATTCCCCGGCCGTATTTTGAATGTAGGTAAGCTGTTATCGTGGCCTCAAAAGGCTTTCCGAGTTTCTGCAGGATTTCCTTGGTCGTGGCGCTGACCAAAGCTGGCCCAACACGTAGCTTAGCCAATAGCTATCCCTCCGCGGGTTATTCTGAATTCCATGAGCACAGGCTTGTGGTCAGAGTGCCGGGATTTTAGAACGAATATATGGCGTTTCATGGACTCGCCAATCTTACGGGGCAGTTCGTATCCAAGAATTATTATGCTGTCCATTAGTGTGCTGAAGTCCGTTGAGGCCAGCCCCTGAGAGTTCTTGGGAACATGTGTTAGGATGAGGGTTATGTTGTTCTCTTTGGCCAGCAACTGCAGGTATCTAAGGGCCTTTATGAAGTCTCTCTCATCCATATGGCTTTTCATGGCTGAAAGAGAGTCTATAACAAGGATTTCTGAAGATGTTTCCTCCAGGAGTTTCTTTATAAGGGCGTAGTACTGCACGGGAGTTTTTGCCTCCGGGACAAGGGAGATTATACTGAAGTCATCGTCCAAACCGAGCTTGCGCATGGTTTCAAGTATTGCCCCGGGGGATTCCTCAAAGGTTATGTAGAGGACCTTTCGTCCCTGCCTGGACATGTTTGATGCAATCGTGAGGGCGAGTATAGTCTTACCGCTCCCGGTGGGTCCCGCTATCATGTTGATACTCCCTTGGTAAAGTCCCCCGCCCAGAAGGTCATCAAGGGCTGGAATTTCAGTTTTGAGCCGTTCGCTGGTGTTTATGGTTTTTCCGGTGAACTTTAGTTCTGGGACGGCAATGACATCAATTCCCTCCCTGATTATCACGTATTCGTAGGCGCTTTTGGTTATTTTCCTTCCGCGCATTTTTGGTATCGTAAGGTATCGTTTTATCACCTCTCCCTTCCGTTCCATCTCCAGGATTATCACACCGTCCACCACAAACTCTTCGACCCCAAAGCCGACCTTTTTCTCCCCGTATGGTATTTCATCTATCAGTATTGCCAAGGTGTTGAGCGCATTTACTATTCGTCCTATAATGGAATGGAGAAACGATCTTAGCATAACCTGCCCAAAAATCTGTCCCATAACCGTTACAGAATCAAAAACAACAATATCTGGCCGCCACTCTAGGAGATCCTTAATGAGAAAGTCAATGAATTCCTTCATTTCATCCTTTGGCATTGTTAGCATATCGTAGAATCTAAAGAGCCCCTGTTTTTCCATTTTTTCAAAATTGGCCCCGCTCTCCATGGCGTTCTGATAGAACTGCCTCTTGGTTTCTGCGAAGGATATATACGCTCCCTTAAGTCCCTTCTTCATGTTGTTATGGAGGACGTGTATGGCTAGATGAGTCTTTCCGGTTCCGGGATTTCCTGCTATTAATATGCTGGTACCCCGAGAGAATCCTCCGGATAGGGCTTTATCAAGACCCGGAATGCCTGTTGATATGAGCTCCATGTTCCCCCTCTTCTATTTGTGGATGCAAAAATATAAATACATTTCGTTAGAATTCCCGGGGACGAACTCACTGGAAGAATCTCCTGCCAATCTCTTCTCGTGGAGGGCGTTGATTTGCAGATTTGTGCCACTCTAATGGCCGGTTTGGATCCGTCGGGGTGTCTTCGGCAGGTGTCTCGCTGTGCGGGCACATGAGGAATACGTCGAGAAGCTACCCTTGAAGTTCGATGCATCCATAAAGCTGACCTCCGCCCCGCCCCAAAGGGCGAGGCTTTCAAGAGAAAGATGTAATGACTACCCATGGACGAGTCCCTTCCCCTTATCCGCCATGGCCTCGAGAATTCTAATCGCAAGCTTCTGATCCTCGTAGGGCGCCGATTTCTTAATCCTCTTAAGCTCCCCAACAAAGGGCCTGAAGAGCGCTACCCTGTCCGAAGGGGAAGATCTAACAAGCGCCTCAAGAACGAGCAACGCATCAAAGCGCGTCTCATCCCTGTCGAGGTACTCCGCGAGAACCGGGAGAACCGCCATTGCACTTTTATCGTCCCACTTTCTGTCGAAATAGTAGCCAAAGAACTCAAGGGCGGGGATGGCCTTTGACATATCCCTGGAGAGATAAAACTCCAGAAATTGCTCCACTATCTCGCCACCGTAGGGGGCCCGTGACGCCAGCACAGCGAGGGTTTTTACAGCCCTCATGCGCATCCACCTGTTCCTGGACAGCGCCAAGTTTATCAGCGGTCTCACGCCGGTTTTGAGCACGGACATCCATCTGGAATCGAGCCCCTCCGCGAGCTTGGAAAGGGCCCACAGGGCGTCCATCTTCTCAAATTTATCACCCTCCTCCAGCATACGGACGAGCTCGAAAACCAACTCGGGATTTACTCTGGACAGTTCAAGGAGCATCTCTTCGTCACCTGACGCAAGGGCGCGACTGAACTCTTCCCTCCGTCTCTTCGGAGATTTACCCTGCCCGGATGCACCGGTATGGAGCGAGGATGACGCGGCCTTTCTGCCCTTTCCCCTGAACCTGGAGAGGGTGGGGGGTTGGAGATACCTCTGGGCCTTCTTCTCGGGGGCTACCTCAGGATATTTCGGCCCCGGGAGAACCCTTTCGTTGATTTCCAGTGTCTCCTTTCCCATCTCCTCCAGAACCCCCGCAAGCCACTTCAGGATGTACGTGTCTCCGACGGCAAGGGCTAAATCCACCGCCTCGTAGAAGCGCTCGTGCACCAGAAGCTCGTGAAGTTTTTCCATAGCTTTTTTAGGATTTCTTGCGTAGTACTTCTTTATGGCCGCCCCAAGTTTTTCGGCCACAAGCTTCGCTTTCTCCCTTAGCTCAGGACTCTTTCCAAGGGCGAGATTTTTAACTATCGTAAGCGTTTTTACAACATCGTCAATAAATTCCTCCCTCAGCGGAAAGTTCGAGACCTCCAGAAGAATGTCCAGGGCGAAATCTGCCAGTGCAACATCCCTTTCAGACAGCATGTCCTGAACTTCAAAAAACACCGTCTTTAAGAGGGGCGTAGCCCCGGTGTATACACTGGTGTTCAGGAGAAGCCGAAGGCCCATTGCCTTTAAGCGCAGATTTTTTGAGCTTAGAAGCCTTGAAAGCACATCCATTAGGCGGGGAGTGTACGAAACAGCCTTCATGTTCACAATGACGGGGGGTATCTCGAGCAGAACAGCCTCGTTTCTGCGGCTTTTAGCGAGATTCTTAAGAGCATTGGCAAGTCTAATGAACGTGTCTGGATAGAGGGGGACTCCATGTACGAGCTTGGCCAGGACCTTCAGCGAGTGGATGGAGACTTCATCGTTGCCGCGTTCCATCACCAGGAGTATCTCATCCAAGAACCTCCGGATTAGAACCAGCTTTCTGACGTCGGGCATGGAGTCCAGCAGTTCTTCAAGCACCATAAGGGCCCGGAGTTTGATTTCGTTGTCTCCAGTCCGAAGGAGTTCAAACAGTGCCGTGAGTGCGGAGTCATCAGACAGCGTCATTTCAACTGCCTTTTTGATGTTCCATGATGCTAGGCATTCCTCCAGTGTTCCTGTGATAGTATTATCTTCCCGCGACATTACGTGTGTTATTTGAATCTTCAGCTTATACGTTTTTTGACTTTTCTCTCTCCTCAAGCCTCGCTCTTTGGGGCGGGGCGGAGGTCAGTGGATTCCTTTTTGCACACCGTAAAATTATAAAGTACCGCTTGATACTGGCAGACCGACGGTGAGTTCGATGAGGAAGAAGCACCTTGCGATGACACTCTCGCGACTGGGGGGCTTCAGAAACCCCAAACCTGAGCTTGAGCAGTACAGGACCCCGGGGAATGTTGCAGCGGAGCTGCTCTGGCTGGCACACTCCATGGGTGACCTCGAGGGCAGGGTTGTCGCGGATCTGGGTGCTGGGACGGGGGTTCTCTCGGTCGGCGCATGTCTGCTCGGGGCCGGAAAAGTCTACGCCGTTGAGGTTGATGGTGATGCCGTTGAGGTCCTCCATGAAAACTTGGGCAGCCTGGGACTGGCGGACTGCGTTGATGTTGTTCACACGGATGTCTCGGATTTTTCGGAGAGGGTTGACACCGTTGTGATGAACCCCCCCTTCGGGAGCCAGAATCCCCATGCGGACAGGCCGTTTTTGATGAAGGCCTTTGAAGTGAGCGATGTTGTTTACTCCATCCACCTTGCCAAGCCTGAGGTAAGACGCTTCATCGAAGCCTTTGTGAGAGACTTCGGTTTTTCGATAACGCATAGAGTAACCCTTCCCTTTGAGATTCCAGCCCAATTTTTCTTCCACCGGAAGCGGCTGGAGAGAATTTCCGTTGACGTATACAGACTTCAGCGTTCGTGAAGCGAAAACAATATATTGGATGAAGTTCAATATCTCGTGGGTATAATGAGGGGTGGAGTCCATGGATCAAATTAAAGAACTCGTTCTCTCCTGGCAGATGAAAGAGGTCTCCCGTCTCGTGAAGAGTGATGAGAATGTACTCGATGTGGTGATTGACCTGCTGGGGGAGGAGGACGATGTACTACGGCTCAGGGCACTGTCCGTGCTGGATGATCTGTTGGGGGACTCCTCGGGCTCTTTCCATAGAAAGGTTCTCGTCAGGGGCTTTGATCAGTTGACTGATCTGTTGCTGGCCAGGGATGACAGAATCGTCATGAGAACGCTCATAGTGCTCAGGAAACTCATAGAGAACACCTCCCTTACGGAGTCACAGCTCACGCGTCTCCTCAATGCGGTGTACGATCTGGCACCGCGCGGAAAGACAACGTGGATAGGAATCCTTGATCTCATATCATCGCTCTCTCCGGGGTACTACTCATCCATCGATGGGCATGTGGCCAGGTTTTTAAGCTCGGATGACATCTGGGTATCCTCGATAGGACTGAAGCTCGCCGCTTCCACTGGATACGCCCTGGATGGAAACCTGAAGCACGTCGGCAGGGTTTTCTCGGAGATACTTGACCTCAACGATGTCCTCCTCCTGGAAGTTGCTTTTGATTCGATGGTTCAGATGCTTACAACCCCTTCCCAGGAAATCATCGAGGTCCTCCTCAGATCGTCTTACTTCAGACTTTCCGTTCTGGCCACTTCCCACGAGGACATACTCGTGCGCTCAAGGGTCAGGGAGATACTTAAGCTTATGAGGAGCGCCATCATGAACTACTACGGCAAAAGACCGGACGATGCAATTGAACTTGCCAGACGGCTGAGGGAGGAGGGGTTCACCGAGGAGGCCATCCTCCTTGAGCAGATACTGCCGGCGTACTACTGGAACGCATCCACGGTTTCATTACTTGAGGAAAGGACAGGCAGACTGCCCCGGTTCCTCAGGGAACTTTAAATAGGCCTCATCGTAGTGTGAACCATGCCGAAACTCAAGCTTAGCGACAGACAGCTGTATGCACTCATAGAGGCGGTTAAGCTCGGGGAGGAAATCAAGCCCAGCCAGAGCGCCAAGAGAAAGGCCTTCGCAAAGTACAGGATCGATGGCTGGGAGAACTCGAAGCTGACGGGCATATTCTACTCCATCCAGCGCAGGCTCGGTCTGATAGACGAGATAATTGAGGAACTCGTCGGCGTTTCGCCCCTTATCCTCGATCCCTGGCTGAGGGCAACCATGAGGGTGGCCGTTGAGGTGGCCGTTTTTAGGGACCCCAGCGAAAAGACGCGGCAGCATCTGAAGGGCCTCGCCCAGTTTCTGTCGAAGAGAACCCATCCCTACGCTGGCTATTACTACTACGACATCCTGCCGAGGATCCTCGAGTACATGCCCGTCATCGACGGTGAGGAGAAGCGTCTGAAGTGGGACTACCTGTTTCCTGAATGGTTCATACGGCGCATGAAGGGGCTCCTCGGCGACGAGGCGGAAGGACTCCTTAAGGCACTCAACGAGACCCTGCCGACGAGCATCCGCGTCAACCTCCTGAAGGCGAGCGTTGGGGACGTTGAGGGTTACCTCGGGAGAAAGAACGTTAGGTTCGAGAGAAGCAAGAGGGTGGCTACAGTCATCCGTATCCTCGATCCATTCAACCCGGAATGGCTCTTCAACAAGGGCTGGGCGATTGCCCAGGAGGAGGCGGCAGCGGTTGCCTCCCTCGTCCTGGCCCCGGAGCCTGGAGAAACGGTTGTTGACTTGGCAGCTGCTCCGGGTGGAAAAACGGCCCACATGGCGGAACTGATGAAAAACGAGGGCAAAATCTACGCCTTCGATGTGGATGGGGCCAGGATAAAACGCATGCGCGAGGTTCTCAGGCGTACGGACGTTGAGATTGCCGAGACCATCCGGGCAGACGGCAGAAAGGCCCCGGATATGCTGGGGGAGGGAATCGCCGACAGGGTGATGCTCGATGCGCCCTGCACCAGCGACGGGACGATAGCGAAGAACCCCGAACTCCGGTGGCGCCTCCGCGAGAAGAACATTCCGAAGGTCGTGGGGCTCCAGAAGGAGCTCATCGAGAGCGCGTGGAGGCTACTCAAACCCGGCGGCAGGCTGCTCTACTCCACCTGCTCCATGCTACCCGAGGAGAACGAGGGTGTGGTCGAGTGGTTCCTGGATCGGCACGATGAGGCCGAGCTGGTGCCCCTGAATGGTCCCTATGATGAGGGCTTTTTGCCCGGGACCATGCGGGCGTGGCCCCACAGGCATGGCACTATCGGGTTCTTCTACGCGCTGATGGAAAAGAAGGGGGATTAAGCTCCCTCCCCACTTTCCCCGGATTTCTCAGGGGGCTCCTCGATTCTGATCTTCAGCTCGTTGGCGAACCAGTTCACCCTCTGCGGGAACGGTATCTCTATTCCCGCCTCGTCGAGGGCCCTTTTGACGTCGTGGATTATCCGCGTCCTGACGTCGAACCATCTCTCGCTGGGCGCCCAGGCCTTTATGGCTATGTTCACCGAGCTTTCACCGAGGTTGGTGATGTATACGAGCGGTTCTGGCTCAACGAGAACGAGGGGGATGTCGTCGAGAACCTTTTTTATTATCTCAACGGCCCTCTCCGCATCGGCGGCGTACGCAATACCGATGTTCACGTCCACGCGCCTGACCGGATAGCGCATGAAGTTCACTATGTTGCTGTTGAAGAGCTTCTCGTTCGGTATCCTTATGAGCGTACCGTCCCACGCGCGTATCCTGGTGGAGAGTATCTTTATGTCCTCCACGACGCCCTCCAGCTCGCCTATCTTGACATGGTCCCCCATCAGCAGAGGCTTATCGAAGTACATGAACACGCCTGAGATGAAGTTCGAAACGACAGTTTGGGCCGAAAAACCAAGGACGATACCCGTTATTCCGGCCGCGGCCAGCAGGGCGCTCAGCTCGGTGCTCACTCCCGCGAAGCTCAGGGCCATGAAGAAGGCTATGGTTATGAAGACGTAGTAGAAGACCTTCGCTTTGACTATCGTCTCGGGCCTGGCCTTCTTCCCCGAGCTCATTATCATGTAGTCCTTGGACTTCTTTGCTATCAGGTACGAGAAGTAAAAGAAGCCCATCGCGAAGGCTATGTTGCCCACGGTGGTTGGTCCCAGCCCGTAGCTCATTATGCCGAGCAGGTACAGGGCCCATATGATGCCCCCGAGCACGAACATCCTGAAGACTATATCTGCGGTGTCCTCGTTGATTATCCATGTCAGGCTCGTTTCCTTTGATTTTCTGATGATTATCTTCCTGGCTACCCTTCCGAGGACTATCATGCCGAACACTATCAGGGCCGCTTCCACAATGGTCAGCAGGCTGAGGTCTATCTGAATCGGTGCCGGCGAAGCCGATGGGGCAGTTGTGGTGTTGTTGGCCGCCATCACGACCACCTCATCCTGAAGTTGGGGAGCGGTTCCGCCTCATGGGTGGGCTTCAGCGTCCCGTCCGGTGGGTTCCCTGTGTTGTTGACCTCATAGATATCCTTCGTCAGCAGGATTATGAGGGGATAGTACGCTCTATCCTCCTCGTAGAACATCACGCTGTTCCTTATCGGGAACACTATCCTCTCCACCAGCTTCCAGCTTTCTGTGGGGTTGTGGATGACGAGCTTCACTATCCCCGGGGAATCGGGGGGCTTTTCGTGGAAGTCGCTCTCGTGGTACCTAGCTATGACACCCACCGTCTTCTCGCCGTAGAGGGTGTATTTTTCCCTTCCCACTGTAAAACGGTCTATCTCGAGGTCGCCGCTCCTCACCGAGATATCAATCGGGGCGGAGAGGTATCCCACCAGCCGTTCCTTGGGGGGGACGGCGATCCTCTCGGAGAGCCTTATGCACAGAAACTTCACACCGTATCCCTCGGCAGGGGCAGGTAGGATGAGAAACTTTCCCCTTCCCCTTTTTATCAGAATCCTTACCCCATCCCGACGGTAGAGGATCTTGTCCCCGGAGTCCTCAACCAGATGAATTTTTTTGTCCATGATTTTGATGAACTGGGTTTTGAGCTCGTGCTCACCGAACATGGTAGAAAGATATCCCTTGAAAGATTTAAAGTTTGCCTGAAAATTGAAAGGATCGGGGGCTCAGATCTTCTCGAATCCGATGTCCTCTATCTTGACGTGGGTGAAGACGTTGGCCCCGCCCTGCTCGATGAAGACTCCCTTGGCCTCTATCGGCACCGGAAGGTTGGCGGCGAGAACCGCCTCGCCCTGGCCGGTAATGCCTCCGAAGGTGTACGTCCATGAAACCTTCGATACCTTGAAGTCTTTACCCCCAATGGTCATCGTCCCGTCCGGCTTCACCTCGTAGTTGTACTGGTATCCCATTACTCCCCAGCTGCCTGTGGTTTCCTGGTAGATGTTCTCATCCTCGAGGGCGGTCCAGAAGCCGAAGTTGTAGAACCCGTACCAGCTCATGTATATGGACTCTATGTCGGCGATGTTCGAGAGCATGTTTATGTTCCCTTCCTGGTAGGGGGCCACACTCATCTCGCCTATCGCCGCAGGGTTGTAGAACTCAAAAACCTGGTCCCCGTACTTCATCCATACCCCGACTGTGTTGCCCGAGCCGGCGTACAGTGAGGCGTAGAGGGTCAGGAAGTCCAGTGACGGGAACAGGAAGAAGGTGTCCGTGTCGGAAGTTCTTTCGGTTACCCAGAGGCGGTACTCAAAGGTGCCGTTCATATCCTCGGCGTTTATCGGGGTGATCTTTCCGTAGTACTCGTAAACCTCGAACTCCCCCAGGTCTGCCTTCTCCTGCTCCCCGGTCTCCATGTCTATCTTGTTGCCGTAAACGTGTATCTTCGTCGATTTCCTGCTCTTCTCGATCTCGTACTCGTAAATCGGGCCGCCTTCCTCGGTCCGTATCCTGAGCTTGTACTTTATGGAGGTTATGAGATACTGCTCACCGTCTATCTGGATCGCGTTGTATGCGTCCCACGGGTTCGCCCATGATGCGTACTCCGATGTGCCAGTTTCCGTTTCAGTTGTGGTTTCCGGGGTGGTTCCGCCCGGGCTCTCCGTAGTGCTGTATCCTCCTCCGCCCGTGGTTCCGCCGGTTCCCGCGCTGGTGGTGTGGCTTCCCGCGTCGGTGGGGGACTCGGATGTTGTGGGGCTCTCCTCCCCGCCTCCGAGGCATCCGCTAACGCTGACAAAAACCAAAAATACTAGAAAAACTGCAAGAACAGTTCTAAATCTCTTCATATCTGTTCAACTCCTTTCTTTCTTATATTAAATAAAAGCTTGGACTATTTAAATTTTGGGTGTTAATTTTTGGCATAGAGCCAAAAACCTTCCGTCTCCCCCGAGACCAGCATCACCTTCCCGTCGTCGCTCAGCTTTACGTAGCCGAGCGAATCGCCCGGGACGCTGACGCTGAAGACCTCATGGAGGTCGTCCAGTGAGTAGCAGTGGATTACACCGTCCTTTGAAGTAACGGCGAAGTGGTCGTTGGCGAAGTAGGGAAAGCCTGGGAGAGTTGCAACCTCCGTCAGGTTCCACGTGAGGACGTGGGTGTCGCCGAAGGGCTCGTGCCAGAGCAGGTAGCTCTCGGTGGGAAGGAGAGTCCACCTTAGGAGCACCGTCTGCCCGAAGTCGTAGCCTTTGGCCCTGGCCAGCAGCGTTCCATTCAGGGAGAACACCTTTAGCGTTCCGTTTTCACTCACGAGGAGCCGCTCACGGTAGGCTATCACCCTGTCCGTGTTGAATGAGAGCATTCGCTTTCCATCCCTGAAGACGATGGCCTTTCCGCCCTTCGAGATGACTGCAATCCCTGAGTCCGAGACCGACAGAAGGGAGTAGTCGTTCGGGCTGAGCACCGTTTTCCTCCCATCACAGTTCAGCTCCTGCTCAGTGGGGGAGAGCGTCACGAGATAGCAGATGTGTCCACCGTTCGGCGAGCGGAGCATGAAATCGGCGAGTGCGCCCACCCTCTCCGGTCCGTTGCCGGAGAAGCCGTCCCAGGAAAATGACCTAAGACCTGCGAAACTATCGTATGAAGCCAGAATCCAGCCCCCCTCTTTCACAACTGCAACGCCGGCCACGATGGGTTTAAACCAGTCCTCGGTTCTGAGGTCCAGGGTTTTGTTGCTCCCATCCGGCCTGACGAGGTACAGGAGCCCCCTGTTCCAGTCCACTGCTGCGGCCAGACTTCCGTCGGGTGCCAGGTCCATGAAGGGTATTCCCGTGGTGTTGGCGCTCCAGACCATTCTCATTTCCCACGTTGAGGGTTCCTGAGTCGTGGTGGTTTCGGGCCGGGTTACCGACGGCTGGCTTGACGTCGTGGACGGTGATGCCCCTCCACCGAGACAGCCGCTGGCGATGAGGGTTCCAACGATGAGAAGGGCAAGCGCTGCCGCCCCTGAGTTCTTCATCCGTATTCCCTCCGTTCCCCGCCAAGAAAGAAAAGCGGGTAGTGTGAAATATACAGTTACCTTGCGCGGGAACGTATTAAAAATTTTCCAAGGCTTCAAACGTCTTTGCAGCTGTAAAACGGCCATCTAAATGTTAATATCGCTCTGAGCACGTTTTTTCCAGGAGTTCAAAAAGATCGCTCGCCTTCCATCCCGCCAGACCCCCCACGTACGCGGCCAGGTCGAAGACGTGGGGAACCTTTGAGATTATCCCGATGTCGGCAGTTGAGACGGTTTCAAACCTCTTGAGCTCGAAATCTGGGCTTCTTACGAGTTTCACCTCAACCTCAGGCCATTTGCGACCGAATGCTTCCTCCGTCAGCTTTTTTACTTCCCCGCTCCTTGGAACCGCCGAGCCGTAGAAGAACACCGCCTTTTCAACGCCCAGCTCTCCGAGGGCGCGGGCAAGGTCGCCGAGGAGCCGGCCGGTGCCTTCGTTGAGCCTGTACCTTCCCTGGTACTTCAAATCCCTCACGAGCCCGTCCTCGCAGAGTATGGCCCGTCCTTCGAGAAGCGATTCGAGGGTTATCAGGACGTTGAAGCCGTCTATCCCGAGAACCCTGCCCTTCATTTCCTCAGGCGATAGGAGCTTTTTCCTTACCTCCCCCACCCACCCGTCGGAGAACACGCACCTTGCCAGGAGGTAGCGCTCGCCCCTGGTCAGCCGGTAATGATTGGCCACGAAGTCAAGGGCATACCTTTTCCGGTACCCCCTGTTGAGTAGGTACTTCAGGTCACGGTATGCCTCGGCCAGCATGGATAAAGAAACGGTGGAAGGTTAAATAACCTTCTCCATGACCTCCGTGCCGGTGTGTATCCTGAGCCTGACCTTTCCGGCCAGCAGGGAGCTTTTGACCTTCTTCGTCAGTATCTCGTCCACCTGGAATATTCCCGCCGGGTGTTTCATCCATATCTCGATGAGTATCGGCTGCTCCTCGTCCCCCTCCCTTATCTCCACCCTCTCAATGGCCAGGGCGGAAACCGCGTGTATGTCGACCTTGTCCTTCTTGTGGACGAGCCTGCTCCTTCCGGCCTCCATGTCGCAGCCGTCCGCTATCGTGACGAGGGAACCCTCGATTGTGGTGCACGGGACGGCCTCGTCGTGGGTGTATATGGCGTTAAGGGTGAGCGCCTTCAGCAGGAGTGGGTCGTTGCTTTCGAACTCCCTCACTAGGGCGTCTATTATCGGCTCGGCGAGGAAGACGCTGAACTCGTAGTGGTTTATCCTGTGTATCATGTTGCCAACGTCGTGGAACAGCGCTCCAAAGGCCACTATGAACCTGCTCCAGCGGAAGGGCTTTCCGAGCTTTTCAGCCGTCGTCTGGATTCCGAACTTCCTGATGATGTTCAGAAGCTCCAGCGCGCGCCTGGTCGTGAGAAGGACGTGAATCGGCCCGTGGTCGTTGAAGCCGTAGACGTTGAGGACGATGTAGTTGGTCGTCTCGAAGTAGTAGTGGTACTCCCTGAATGCCCTCTCGTAGAGCCCGTAGAGCTCCTCATCGCCGAGGAGTTCTCTAATCTCGCCCAGCAGTTCTTCCTCCGTGTACATCTTTTCCACCCAAGGGCGTGGAGAAGAGGGTGTTTTAAGGTTTTCACTCCAGCATGCCCTCGAGCTCGAGTATCTTCTTCGAGCGGAGGTAAACTACCGGAACGCCGTTCTCGCGCAGACGCTTCTTCAGCCCCCTGTCGTTGGTGCAGACCACAACGCGCTCGTTCTTTACGGCGAAGTCGAAAATCTGGTCGTCTATAGGCCTCTCACCAAAGCGGCCCATCTCGACGACCTCGAACCTCTCCGCGAGCTTTTTGGCCATCCTGATGGCCATCAGGTCCTTTCCACGGGACTTCCTCTCTATAACCTCCAGCTCCTGGAGGACGACGTTCGGAACGGCTATTCTGAACCTCACGTCGAGAACCCTGTTCAGCTCGCCGATTATGTCGACGCCGAACTGCCCCGGAACCAGGAGAAAGTTCGTGTCCGGAATCACCAGCCATTCCCGCCTCTCTGGCATCTGCCTCACCGAAAGTTAATGGAAAAGAAGAGGGCTCACTCCCTTATGAAGCCGTAGCCTATGAGGCGCCACCTTGAGCCGACCTGCCTGCTGATGGCGACCCTGTCGCCGACCTCGGCGCAGATGGGTATCTGGAGCTTGAGCTCGACCTCGTCCTTCCCCAGGCCGGTGACCAGACCCATGGTTCTCGCGGTTCCGACGTTGAGGAGGAGAACCTCGCGCCTCTTTATGGGCTCGACCTTGAGCTCCTCCTCGGTTCCCACGACCCTCTCGAGGAGGTGAACCTCAAGCCTGAGGTCGTCCCACACCGGCGGCAGCTGGCCGGGCTTTCCGACGACGTTTCCTGCCATCAGATCGCCCTTGGTGAGGTACGGGTCGAGCTTGGTTCCAACGCCGACCAAACCGCCCGGATAGGCCTCTTCGACGAACCTTCCTCCCGCCTGGAGGGAGACTATCTCGGTGGTTATCGGCTCGTACTTTATCCTGCCGTGGTCCTCGTAGGGAACGCCGGGGCGAATCTCTATCTCGTCACCGACCTTGAGCTTGCCCTGGATTATCGAGCCGCCGATGACACCGCCGACGAGCTTCTCGGGCTTCGTTCCCGGCTTGTTGACGTCGAAGCTCCTGAGGACCAGCATCTTGGGCGGCTTCTTGAGGTCGTGCTCCGGTGTTGGTATGAACTCCTCTATCGCCGCGAGGAGAACGTCAACGTTCGCGCCATGAAGGGCAGAAATCGGGATTATCGGGGCGTTCTCGGCAACCGTACCCTTGACGAACTCCTTTATCTCGTGATACCTCTCGATGACCTTCTCCCTGTCAACCAGCTCGATCTTGTTGAGCGCTATCACTATGTTCTGGTTCCCGACTATCTGAAGGGCCATGAGGTGCTCCCTGGTCTGGGGCATTATTCCCTCGTTGGCGGCTATGACGAGGACGGCGCCGTCCATGAGGGATGCTCCCGCGAGCATGGTGGTCATCAGAGCCTCGTGGCCCGGGGCGTCTATGAAGGAAACGCGCCTCTCAAACTCGGTCTCGTGGCCGCAGTACGGGCACACCGGGGAGCTGGAGTACCTGCCGCAGCTCGGGCACTTCCTCATCTCAGCGTCGGCGAAGCCTATCTTGATTGTGATGCCCCTTCTCATTTCTTCGCTGTGGGTGTCGGTCCAGATACCGGTCAGGGCCCTGGTGAGGGTCGTTTTACCGTGATCAACGTGACCAACCATTCCGATGTTAACTTCAGCCTGTCTAAACTCCTTCTTCTTTGCCATCTTCTCTCACCCCTAAATTTAGAGCGTTAGCCGGTTTATTAAGGTTACCTCGATGGGGAGAACTTGGGTGGGACAGAAAAGCGATAAGTTTGGGGAAAGGAGGAAGCTCAGAAGACGAGCTTCATGTTGATCTGGACGATCTCGGGGCTGATGGTGTTGCCCCTGACGGTCTTTTTCCTCCTCTCACCCCTCTCCTTGGGCCTGAAGCCGGGGCCCCTGGAGACGAGGATCTTGACCCTCCTCGGGCCGTGGACGTCGGGCCTCATGGCGAAGCCGTCCTTGTCGGTTCCGCCGGTTATCCTGAGCTTGACATCGCCCGGAATCTCCTCGCCGAATATCTCGGTGAGGTTGAGTCCGAGCTCGCTCGCCGGTATCTCCTCCCCAATCCTCTTCCCTATGAGTCTCTCGGCCTCTTCGCCGCTTATCTCGACCTGCCTGGCTATGCCGTTCTTCGGGTTGGATATAACGAGCTTAAAGGTCGCCATTTCCTCCCACCTCCTGTGTCATTAGCGGGATTCATTGGGTAAACCCCTTATCCAGTGAGCGGTGTGGCTTGGCCTTTAAAAAGTTTCCTCTAAAATAAAATGGATGATCAGCCACCGCTGAGGTGGTATAACATCTCCCAGAGCCTGATGGTGTACTCAACCGTTGGAGGGTAGCTCTGGACTATTTCGGTGATCTCCATGTTCTTATGGAAGGTTGGGGCGTTTATTGTTTTCATGTATTCTTCGAGGGCTTCTCTGTTCTGGGCCCGCCATATCGTGTAGCTCCCGCCGTTGAAGTTGTACGATGCTATGAACTCGATATCGCCCGTGAGGGGCAACCGCCTAAAGAAATCGGCCGCTTCCTTAGTTGCTTTGATGCTCTCTTCCCTTGAATAGTGGTGGGTGACGAGGTACATCGGCATACGGACACCTCCCATGTATCAATCAAATTTCATACGTTCTTGCCAGATGGAGCACCGCTGGGTGAGAATGGTCGCTTGCTTCCGGGCGCTCCGGTTGGGATTCACCCAGACAGAACCTGCTGTTTGGATGCTCGTCCTTATATTATATAAACATTGTCATCAAAAATCTTGATGTTTGTACATTATGCTTCGGCACGGGGCGGGGCTCTGGAGGGTGTCAATCACAACTTTTTTATATATTGGAGAACTCTACCTCCTTTAAGAGGTGAGAGAAAATGGCAAAGGAGAAGACCACACTTCCCCCGACCGGTGCCGGTCTCATGAGGTTCTTCGACGAGGACACCAGGGCGATAAAGATAAGCCCGAGGGGCGTCATTGCGGTGACGCTCATACTCGTGGCCCTGGAGATACTCCTGCACGCCTTTGGCCCGCAGCTCTTCAGCTAAATGAAGCTCGTCTTCTTTAATCCCCTTGCGTTAAGCTCTTCGTTGATTATTCCCCTAACAACTTCCTCCAGCTGGGTCTGCAGAAGCCTGTCAACGTCCTCTTTTATTTTGTCTATGTCGTGCCTGAGGCCCTCCAGGAGCCGTATGTATTCCTTGGCCATCTCGAGCTGGCCCTCCTGCCTTACCAGCTGCTCCTTGAGGTGCTCGAAGTCCTCCTTCATGATCTGCAGCTTCCTGAGTTCGCGCTGGAGCTCATCCAGCTGCTTGGTCTGGCCGTAGTTCTCCTCCTTGAGCTTTTCAATGGCTTTTTCCTTGGTTTCGAGCTCCCTCACCAGGGCGTTGTACTCCTCGGCTATCTGGTTGAGCCTCTCGATCTCCCGAAGGGGTGGGACTTTACCGTTTCCGAGGATTATGACGTCAGGACCAACGTTGACTATATCGCTCGGTCTTATCTTGAGCTTCCTCTCGCTGGAGAACATACTCTGACCCTTACCTAGGTTCTCGACTTCCTTCATCTTGAGGATGAAGTAGAACTGATCGCCTTCAACCTCGACGTTTATGTCCGTCACAAAGCCCAGTATTTTCCCGTCGATCAGAGATATGACAAATTTGTTGATGAGCTGGTTGGCTTTAGCTTCACTACCCTCTACCATAAAACACCACCGGTGGGACTTATTCCTTCGCCTACTTAACTTTTCCGCCAAGCCTTATAAAGCAAAAAGCCCCATCGCTTATGGTGAGACGGATGATAATATTCGTGGGGCGTTCTAACGTTGGCAAGAGCACGCTCATCTTCCGCCTGACCGGCAAGTGGGTCAAGAGGGGCAAGAGGCCAGGGGTTACCAGAAAGCCCGTGGAGATAAACTGGCGCGGGAAGCTGGTAGTGGACATGCCCGGCTTCGGCTTCATGAGCGGCGTTCCAAAGGCGAAGCAGGAGAGGATCAAGGACGAGATAGTTCACTTCATCGAGGACAACGCTGAGGAGATAGAGCTGGCGGTTCTGGTGGTTGACGGCAAAGCCGCCCCGGAGATAATAGAGCGCTGGGAGAAACGGGGGGAGATACCGATAGACGTGGAGTTCTACTCCTTCCTCAGGGAACTGGGGATTCCGGTGATAGTCGCGGTCAACAAGATGGACAAGATAAGGAACCTCCAGAGGACCATAAACTTCCTGGCGGAGAAGTTCGGCGTTCCCTACAGCGAGGTACCCGAGACCTTCATACCGATATCCGCCAAGTTCGGAAAGAACCTTCTTGGGCTGAGGAAGCTCATGGAGAAGAAGCTTGGGGAGGGCAGGAAGCGGCCCTCCGTGGAAACGGAGTCAGAGAACCTCGAGAACGATGTGGGTGATGGTCTCCTTGACGCCGTCGAGTGAGGATATCTCCTCGAGTATCTCGTCGAGGCGGGTCTTGTCTGCCTCAACGATGAGGTCTATGTCACCGGTGACGCGGTATATCTTCTTTATTTTGAGCCTCTTTATCGCCTCGTAAACCTGCCTCCTCTTCGTGGGCTCTATTCTCACGAACACAAACACATCGCCCTTCTTCTCGCCGAGAAGGTCAAGGGCCCTGTCGGTTAGGTCTATAAAACCTCTTCCGGTTCTTATGTAGCCCAGCTCCTTGAGAACCTTGAGGTGGTTGCTGAGAGCCTGCCTGGTTATCCCGAGCTCGTCCGCAAGCTCATCCTGGGTCTTCTCAACGGTGTGAACCTCTATGGTCTTGCCCTCCTCGTGGAACTTCCTGAGCAGTTTGATCTGCCTCGGGGTAAGGGTTGCCTTTTCCTCCATTTTTAAACCTCCTTTTGCATGATTCCTATTTACACGTTTATTAAACCAACGATTTTCCGGGCCAATGTCAAATTTTTGTTGGCCTATATTCTGTGGCATATAGCACGTCTTATAAGTCTTTTCATTGTATATGTTCTGCCTTTCCTTCTCGGGCTTCGTATCCCGGCCGAAGGATATAGGCTCCCTTCGGGATGCCGGGTTGTTCCCGGATGTGCCCGCAGTTATCTTTTTAATTTCTCTTTCCAATGTGCCCCCATGAACAAGGCGGGATACACCACGGATGTCCCGGAGGACCGTTTCGTCCTTCTCGATGAACTGTCCTCCAGAGACCGGCCCCTTCGGGTTATGCTCGTTGGGGGAACCGACAGCGGCAAGACGACGCTCCTCACGTTCCTGGCCAACGGCCTCATTGAGAGGGGCCTTAGGGTCGCGATTGTGGACAGCGACGTTGGTCAGAAGGGAATCCTACCGCCCGCAACGGTCAGCCTTGCCTTTGTGGACGGGCCGTTCTCCAGTCCAAGCGAACTCAGGGGACACGCCCACTACTTCATAGGAACAACCACCCCTGGCCAGTACGTCGGTGAGATGGCGGTGGGGGTTAAGAGGCTCACGGACATCGCAGCCGAAAGGGCGGACGTCGTCCTGATAGACACCACCGGCTTCGTCACGGGGCCGGGAGTTGAGCTGAAGCGCCTCAAAGCCGAACTCGTTAGGCCGGATCTCATCGTTCTGCTTGAGCGGGCAGGGGAGATGGAATACCTGCGTAAGGTCCTCGTCCTGTACGGTGATGTCGTCACGCTCCCGGTCAGCCCCGCCGCGAGGGAACACTCGCGCCGGGAACGCAGGGAAGTCCGGCGGGAAAAGTGGAGGGCATACTTTTCGAACTCCAGGACTGTTGAGGTGGATCTGACGAGGGTGATTCCTGGGGGTACGGAGCTCTTCCGCGGCAGGCCCCTGACAGAGGAGGAGCGCGAACTGCTCTCCACGCTCTTCAAGTGGCTCGTGGTGGCTGGATGGAAGGGGGAGCACTACACCGTCGTCAAGGTCGATGCTGAGGGCTTTTCGAGGCAGTACGTCCGCCCGGCCCTCCACACCGTTGATTTTGAGAAGCTGAGCAACCTCCTCGTGGGTTTCATAGACGGGGAGGGGTTCTGCAGGGGTGTTGGCATACTGAAGTGGATAAACTTCGGCGGAATGAAGGCTCAGGTCCTCACCCCCCTCCCGGATGAAGAGATTGAGAATGCGGCAGAACTGCGCTTTGGCCGTATACAGGTGCTTGAAAATGGCGAGGAACTTGGTCTCCTCCGGCGGGAGGAGCTGTAGCAAAGATTTTTAAGTCAATAACCTAATCGAATTAGGTGAGCCTAATGGAATTCAAGGCCTTCATCGAGATAACCCGGCCCCACAACTGCGCCCTGGCCGGAGTGGTGGGTGTCCTCGGGTCGATCGTGGCGGTGGGCCACCTCCCCGACGCCCTAACGACGGCTCTCGTCTTCCTGGTGGTCACCCTGGGGTGCGCTGGAGGCAACACCGTAAACGACTACTTTGACTACGAGATAGATAAAATAAACCGTCCTGATAGACCGCTCCCCAGGGGCGCCATGGGCAGGAGAACGGCCATCTACTACTCCCTGCTGCTCTTCGCGGTGGGGCTGGTATTCGCTTACATGATAAACGTCTACGCCTTCCTGCTGGCCCTTGTGGCGTACGCCGCCATGCTCCTCTACGCCTGGAAGCTCAAGCCCCTGCCCTTCGTCGGCAACCTTGTCGTTGCGGCCCTGACCGGTGCGACGCCGCTTTACGGGGCAATAGCGGTCGAACACCTGGGTCTTGCAGGTTACCTGGCCGTGTGTGCCTTCCTGGTCAACGTGGCGCGCGAGGTTATAAAGGACATAGAGGACGTTGAGGGCGACCTTGCTAAGGGTGCCAGAACCCTGCCCATAGTGTGGGGGAAGAGGAACGCGGCCTATCTCGGTGCGGCCTTTGCGGTGCTGACGGTGGTGGCGTCTTTCCTCCCGATAACGGCGGGAGTCGGTCTCGGCTACTACGCGATGGTGCCGGTTGACCTTATAATCCTCTACGCGGCATACCTCATACTCCGCTCCCAGGAGAGGGAAGCGGCCCACAGCTCCCAGAAGCTGCTGAAGGTGAGCATATTCCTCGCCGTGATGGCTTTCCTGGTTGCGGCGCTGGTCTGAACCATGAGAAACGGGAACTGGAGGTGAAGTTCATGGAGTTTAAGGATGAACTTGCGCGTGCGCTTGATGGGGACGGGCTCTGGACCGTCGTTACTTTCAAAACACCCTATGGGCCTGGTATGACCCTTGAAAAACTCGCTGAGGCCGCGGAAAACGCCGGCTGGAGCGTTACGTTCAGGGCCAACTGGTGGACCGCCGACATACCCTACGGTCTCGCCAGGCTGGACCTCAGAAAGGGGGGCAGGGAGAAGATACTCCTCGGCAAGTGGATTCTCGGAAGCGGCTGCGAGCTGATACGGCTGGAGAACATGCCCCTCGAGAAGGGCCGTGACGAGTTCTTCCGGATGGTGGACAGTATAACCTCGACGCTCATCCACGACCCGGTCATAAGGACGATGAGGGAGCAGTACTGAGCTCCCTTACCTCTCCTCTTTCCAGGGCCCCTAGTTAAAAAGAGAATGGTCAGAGGGGTTCGTAGTAGCCTATTTCCGGCTCGTATATCTCCCCATCCGCGAGGAGCTGGGTGATTGCGTCCTCGATGAGCTCCTCATCGAAGTCGGAGGAGAGCTTCTTAACGATGAACTTGTGGGAGAGTGCCTTGCCTTTCTCCTGGAGCAGATTGAGGACTGCTTTCTTAGCTTTCTCGAGCTCAGGGTTCTCCTCTTTGGCCTCTTCGGCTTCGATGATTTCCTCCTCTTCAAACAGAGCTTCCTCCGTGCTCCTCTGCTCAAGCATCATGGTGTAGAGCTCGTCTATGGTAAGGAGCATCTCCTCGCTGACGCCCTTGTTCTTGGCTATGACCTTTGCCTTCGCGGTGATGCCGTACTTGTCGTATATCTCAAAGGCGATCCTGGCCTTCTTTGCGTGCTCAACCTTCTCTTTGAGGGTCTCGAAGCGGTGGAGTATCCACATGTTGGGCTCGACCCTGGTTATTCCTTCAACGAGTATCTGCTTGTCCTCGCGCCACTCCCCGACCTTTCCGATTATCTGCACGAGGTCGCCCTTCTTCACGAGCCTCACAAAGCGCGTGTCGTCGCGGAAGCCCAGAACCCATATCGTTCCGGTCCCGTCGTCGATCTGGAGCTTGCCGTAGGTCTCGTCTTCGCTTATCACCGGCTCGCGGACAACCGTGGCGACGACCTTGACGCGGTACACCTTTCTGGCGTCCTTGGTTATCAGGTAGTTCGGCTCGAAGTCGCCCTCACTCCTGACATAGTAGCCGTCGATGATGTCCCTGATGTAAACCCTGCTCGCTGGCAGGCGCTTCTTCATATCTCCTCACCCCCGAAGAACTCCACGATGCCCTCTACCCTGGGCAGAACCTTCCTTTCGAGCTCTCTTATCTCCTCCAGGGCGTCCAGGTCGGCGCCGCTGAAGTCCTGCACGACCTCGCCGTAGATGTGGATTTCCTCTTCGTTCCTTATCACGCGCCCTATGACCCTGACCACCTGGCCCTCCGAGGGGAGGACGTTCTCCTCGCTTTCTATGAGTATTACGCCGGTTCCGTCGTCGAGCCAGAAGGTGTAGTCCATCTTATCGACCTTAAATGCCTTGCCGATGAGTGAAATCCTCGTATCGTCGTCGCGTATCTCGCTTATCCGCCTCTCGACGGCGGGCTTTCTGCGCCTGAACCTGACTTCCTCCATTTCACTCACCACCCTCGAGCTCCGTTATGGCCTTCTTCAGCTCGGCCCTCACCCTGGCTATCTCGCGCCTCGGATCGACTTCGTCCCAGCCGAAGGCCTTCAGTATGAGTCCCAGGAACTTGTCGTCCACGACGTTGCCCCTGACGACTATCTCCCTGCCCAGCAGGTAGTAATACTCGTCCTCCGCGAGCTTTCTTCCGGCTTCCCTGAGGGTCAAACCGCTCTCAACAAGCTCCCTGAGCTTCTCGGCTATCTCTTCAGGGTCCCTGCCGATCAGCTCCGCGGCATCGTCTCCGAATAGGGTTGTCCTTATGTAGCCAGTCGAGTCGTCGAGGCCGAAGTCCACTATGGTTATCTTCGTGGGCTTCACCTCGCCGTGCTCCGGGCATATCCAGGACTCCGTGGTTGGGTCGTGGTCCACCTTCCTCCTGCACTGCGGGCAGGCGTCGTAGACCGTCACGCGGTAGAGCCTCGCCACTGTTCCACGAACCTCGACGAACCTCTCCCCTCCCAGGAGTTCGCCTATTCCTCTTCTCTGGTAGTTGTAGCTCCTGACCTCCTCGAGCGGGGGTATCTCCTCAGCCCTTGGATCCTCCGGGTTCGGGATTATCCTCGTCCGGAAGTTGGCGTGGAGCTCTATACCGTTCCTGCCCTCCCTCACGCTGGGGTCGATGATTTTGATGACATCTCCTGGGTTGAGCTCGTTGTAGTACTTGGCGACGAGGCTGTCCCAGAGAACGAGCCGCGTCTTGCCTGTTGAGTCGTAGATTATGAGGTTGGCCACGTGGCCGGTTGAACCGTCTCTCTTCTTGTACTCCCTCGGCGGGTACTTCCTCATTATCCTCGCAACGACGTTAACGCCGGTCATTCCCGGAACCAGGTCGGCTATGTGGAGGAGCTCCTCCCTCCCCTCAAGGTTGACCCCGAGCTCCTCGGCCAGCATAACGGCCGCGGCGTGCTCAGAGATGCCCTCACGGACTGCTATCTGGGCTATCTTTTCCTCGATTTCATCCCTCGAAAGGCCCTTCTGCCCCTCGATCATCTCGATAATCTGCTCTTTGGTCAGTACTCCCATAACACTCACCTTGATGGTAATTGTGGGTTCGGGTATTTAAACCTTTCTCCAAACCCCTCCTGAAGGGATTTTTCAAGAAACAGGCCCCGTTTTTCTCCCGTGGGCAGAAATAGGGGGACTTGGGGGCCAAGGAATCACTCCCCGGCCTCAGGAATCTTTTCGACACTGCCGGATTCTCCGACCTCGGCGGCTTCACCGGGGTTTTCTCCGGATTCTTCGGACTCTTCATTGCCCCTTCCGTCGAGCTTCGCTATGAGGTCGCTGTACTCGGCGTGAACCACCTTCCTGAAGGCTTCCTTGATTATGTTGGGGTCGTTCTCAGGGAACCCGTAGAGCTCGGCGAACTTTGGCGTCGTTCCGAGGAGCTTCGTCCGCTCGTACGGCTCGGCATAGATGAGACCCATCTCGAGGAGCTTCCTTATGTGCTCGTACGCCTGGCTCCCGCGGAGCTTTACCACCTTGCTCTGCTCTATAGGCTGGAGGTAGGCTATGAGCGCGAGGGTTTTCAGCTCGCCCGTCCTGAGGTCCGGCCTGGGCATTAGATGGACGACACGCTGGCTGTACTCCTGCTTCACCTGCATGACGTACTTGTCCCCCAGAACCCTGACGACCTCTATGGCGCTCTTCCTCTCGGCGTACTCCGCGGCTATAAGTTCGATGAGCTTTTCTATGTAGTCGAGTGACCTTATACCGAGCGCCCTTGAGAGCTCCTTGACGCTCAGGGGCCTTCCAGAAACGAAGAGGGCCGCTTCCACGAGTGCCTTGTCTTCGAGCAGTCCCATTATTATCACCCCTGTTCCGTCATCTTGGGTGTGGAGGTATATAGGGTTTACCTTCTTGGCTTTCCTTTAACGATGATGTTGTTGGGTCTGCCCCCTTTGCGTGGGTCGTTCTGGAAAATTCGCGGGGCCCTCAGTGAACATCACAGGAGCGTGATGCTGAAAAACATCCTGCGGTGACCCAGTGACAGGACCGTAAAATTTATAAACCCAAGCCGGGAGGTCAATAGCGGTACGGCGGTCATAGCGGCGGGGTCACACCCGGTCTCGTTTCGACCCCGGAAGTTAAGCCCGCCAGCGATCCCGGGTGTACTGCCC